>JBGVQK010000053.1:0-8603 GCA_045127455.1 Eubacteriales bacterium | reverse complement strand
GAGACCGCTCTCTTCACGATCGAAGAAGGTCTTGCAGCCCTCGGTATCGGGGGTCATATATTCGTTATCGCTGGATGCGCGAGGGTTGTTGCCGCCCGCACCGTTGATGAGGAAGTTTACCTTGCCCCACTTTTCGTGAATGACGTCACGAGCGGCAAGGATGCTCTCTTTTACAAGGCAGTTGGTGCCAATGCCGATAGCGTTTTCGCCAATGGATGCGGCAACCTCTTGTGCAGCCTTTTCGTTGATGTCAAGCAGTGCTACCTTTGCGCCGCATTCTGCCAAAGCGCGGCCGAATTCAGCCATCAAAACACCGCCGCCACCGGTAACGACAACAACTTTATCGGAAAGATCAATTCTGTAAGGAAGTTTCATAATCTTATATCCTTTCTTATTTCAAGCCCTTCTCAACAGCCTCAAACAGACCGTAGAGATAGGTTGCGCCCAGTGCGCGGTCAAACAGACCGTAGCCGGGCTTGCCGTCCTCGCCCCAAATGTTTCTGCCGTGGTCGGGACGTACGTAGCCGTCAAAGCCAGCCTCTACAAGCGCCTTAACGATACCGTACATATCAAGGCTGCCCATCGAGGTCAGGTGTCCGCTCTCGCAGAAATCGAGCGCGCCGGAGTGAGTGATCTGACGCAGGTGTACAAAATAGGAGCGAGTTGCTAGCTTGGAAGCCATTGCTACCATATCGTTGTCACGTCCTGCACCGAGAGAGCCGGTGCAAAGGGTGATGCCGTTGTGTACGTTGGGAACAGCTGCAAAGAGCTTATCGTAGCTGCTCATGCCCGTAATGATACGGGGGAGTCCAAACATATCCCACGGCGGGTCATCGGGGTGGATCGCCATGTTGATACCGGTCTCGTCACAAGCAGGCATAATGCCGTTAAGGAAGTAAACGAGATTTTCAAAGAGCTGCTCGTGGCTCATACCGCTGTAAGCGTCAAGCAGAGAGTTGAGCTCCTCGGAGGTGTAGCTTTCATCCCAACCGGGAAGGTGGAGGTTGTGAGGATCCAAGCTCATCAGCTCCTCGTGGTTGTAGGAGAGTGCGTTGGAGCCATCCTCTGCCTCGGTGTGCAGATTGGTGCGCAGCCAGTCAAAAACGGGCATAAAGTTGTAGCAGATGCACTTAACGCCTGCCTTGCCCAGGTTGCGAATGGTGGTTGCATAGTTTGCAATGTAACGGTCACGGGTAGGCAGACCGAGCTTGATGTCCTCGTGTACGGGAACGCTCTCGATAACCTCCATCTCAAGACCCTTTTCGTCGCAGAGCGACTTGAGGCGCAGGATCTTATCCATTTCCCAAACCTCACCAACGGGAACATCATAAACGGCAGTAACAACACCGCTCATGCCGGGGATCTGACAGATATAAGAAAGCGGAATGCTATCCTTTTCTCCGTACCAACGAAATGTCATTTTCATATTCGTTTCGTCCTTTCTTTTTTCTGGTGTGTATATTTCAATTTAATCGTTTACAGATTGAGAAATGCTTTGACGTTGCCGTAGCAAACGGCAACCATCAAGCGTTTTGCGGCGACCATATCGTATTCTCCGCGAGCAACGTAGCCACCCACAAAGTCGGCAAGGATGCGACGGAAGAAATCAAAGCGCGCGTAGCTTGCCAGAGAGCGGCTGTCGGTCAGCATACCGAGGTTTGTGCCGAGCACCGCATACTCGGAGACGTTTTTGAGCTGCTCGCGAATGCCCTCTACGGTATCGTTGAACCACCAAGCCGCACCAACGCGCACGTTCGGGAACGCGCCCGTAAGGGTTGCCATTGCGGGAACGCAGGCGGGGTTGAGGGTGTAGATAACCGTTTTGGGAAGTGCATTTTTCTTGACAAGCGCATCAAAAAAATAAACAAGAGCATCTACGTCTACGTGTCCGCGCATAATGTCAAAGCCCGCGTCGCGTCCAATTACGCTTGCCAGCGTGCTATTGACGTTGCGGAAGGTTGCAAAGTGCAGCTGCATAACGATGTTGTTCTTGGCATACAAAGCTGCCATAAAGTACATCAGGTGCGAGAAAAGCTCCTGACGCTCACCGTCGGTAAGGGTTGCGCGCTTTGCATAAAGCCCTGCGGCACGCTCCTCACCGATATCGGCAAGGGGCAAAAAGTCCATACCGTGGTCGGCAATTTTGCAGCCCTTGGAGAGGAAGTAGTTCAGTCTTTCCTCAAGTGCAGTCTTGAGCGCTTCAAGCGTATCAAGCTTTCTGCCAACCGATCCCTCGAGGCGCTCAAGAGCGGCTGCGTCCATATTCAGGGCAAAATCGGGACGGAAGGTGGGGCGCACGTTTGTCTCGCCGCACATACCGTGCATCGACAGAGGAGATGCAGGATCATCGGTGGTAGCAACGTATTCTACGCGGAACTTTTTGAGAATTTGCTTTGCGCTCAAGTTCTTTAGCGCCTCGTTTGCTTTATTCCAGATGCGCTCGGCACTCTCGGAGTTGAGCGGCTCGCGAATATCGAACAAAAGCTTGAGTTCAAGCTGCGTCCAATAGTAGAGCGGACCGCCGCAAAGCAGCGGAAAGATCTCGGCATATTTGAGATACTTCTCGTAATAGCTTGCATCCCCCGTGATATACTTTTCGTCAACTCCGCAAAGACGCATTGCGCGCCACTTGTAGTGGTCGGCAGCGAGCCACAGTTCACCGAGAGACTCGAACTTGCGATCGTTTTGCAGCTCCGCTTCGTTCAGGTGACAGTGATAATCAACAATGGGCAGATCCTTGACCTCTGCATAAAGTGCTTCTGCCGCGGGGGTGTTTAAGAGGAGAGCATCTCCAAAAAATTCCTTCATAGGTTTCTCCCTTCCCTACCCGTCAGGATAGGATCTCAATTCTTTGGCCGTTTGATTGATACATAGAAAGGATGAGGCGCACGACCTTTGCTGCCTCTTTGCCCGATACGCGGAAGGGGCGTCCCTCTGTAATGCAGTTATAAAAATCGCGAATGAGGATGGCGTGTCCTGTTCCCCATACGGTTTTGCCAACAAGGTTTGCGTGGTCGCGCGTGTCCTCGATCTCAACGGGCTTGCCGTTCAAAAGAACGAAATCGTTACCTGCGATAACGCGCACTTTATCCATAGTGACGAATTGCAGCTGAACGGGCAGATCCGCAGTTGCGGCAGTCGTGCCGTAGAAGTGGCACATCATACCGTCGGGCAGCTCAAAATGCGCCGTTGCAGTATCCTCTACCTCGATGCAATCCTTGTGATAGTCATTGCTTGTATGCGCGGTAACGTGGGTAGGCATTCCGCACAGATGCTGGAGAAGGTCAAGCGTGTGCAACGCTTGGTTGATCATTACACCGCCGCCTTCCTCAAGAATTTTGCCTCTCCAAGGGCCCGAAGCGTAGTATTTTGCATCTCTCTTCCAGCTCACAATGCCAAGTCCCGATTTTACACCGTGCTCCTTGATGTAATCCATCAGCCAGAGCATACGGGGCTCATAGCGGTTTTGTTGGCAAACGCCAAGCTGCGCGGTGCTTGCCTCCTCTGCCGCAAGAACTGCGTGCAACTGCTCCATGTTGATGGCAAGCGGCTTTTCGCAAAGCACGTGAATGCCGCGACCGAGCGCCGCAATCACCATTTCGGCGTGCAGATAGTGGGGCGTGCAGATGTGAATGGAATCGGGCTTTTCTTTTTCGAGGAGCTCAACGTAATCGGTGTAGATCGGAACGTTGTCAAGCTCGAATTTTTCAATTTTTTCTTGTGCGTGCTCGGGAAGAATATCGCACAGAGCACAAATTTTGTTACCCGAGCCGATAATTGCGTTGATGTGATTGCCAGAGATAGCGCCGCAACCGATGACGGCAGTACGAAAAGTTTTCATAGTATAATCCTCATAGTTGGTGGGTGGTGGGTTTACGTTTATTTTACACCGCCGTAGGAGCCCGAAATATCGAGAACTACGTCGGGGGTATCTTTTTTCACTACAGTGCTTTCTGCAATGCGACGGTTCAGCTCTTTTAGATAAAGCTCATCGTCGATGGGAAGCTCTACGGCTCTGTCAAGCCAGGTGGAAAGCAACATCGCGTTCATCATTTGTACGCTCTTGATGCCCTCCTCACCCTTGACAAAGAGAGGTTCCAATCCCAAAATTGCATTGGTGAAATTGTTAATAATTCCTACGTGTTGGTCGTTGCTGCCGAGGGTGACGATTTCACAGGTTCGATATTCGGGGTCAACGAATGCGCGTGCCGTGCGGCAGAATTCGCGCTCATCAACCTTCAGTCGGTCAAACATCAATCGATCGTTCTCACAAACAAGACGTCCGCGCGTTCCCGTGATCTCAAAGCGGTTTGTCCCAGGGGCATCTGCCGTAGAGGTGACAAACACGCCCGTAGCGCCGTTTGGAAATTCCATATAGGCGGTAACGTCGTCCTCGACCTCGATATCGTGCCATTTGCCAAAGTGGCAATGGGCGTGTATTTTTGTGGGGAGCATTCCCACGATCCATTGAAGCAAATCAATTTGATGCGGACATTGGTTAAACAGCACGCCGCCTCCCTCGCCCTTCCAAGTGGCTCTCCAGCCACCGATGTCGAAGTAGTTTTGCGAGCGATACCAATTTGTGATGATCCAGTTGACGCGCTTGATCTCGCCAAGATCGCCGTCTGCCACCATCTGTTGCATTTGGCGGTAGATGGGGTTGGAGCGCTGATTGAACATCATGCCAAACAGCTTATCCGACCGCGCGGCCGCCGCATTCATTTCTTTCACCTGCTTGGTGTAAACACCTGCGGGCTTTTCGCAAATAACGTGCAATCCCGCCTCAAATGCCTCAGCCACCATTTTGGCGTGGTCATACGGCGGAACGGCTATGATAACGGCATCGCAAAGACCGCTGCAAAAAAGCTCGCGGTACTCGGTAAAGGCAACGACCCTCTCGGCACCCTCGAGTGCTAAGATCGCATCCATTTTGGACGTGCGGGAATTGCAAATGGCGGTCAGCTCGCCATTTTTGATCAGCCCCGACAAAAAGGACTTGCAATGTGCAGTGCCCATATTGCCGATGCCAACAATGCCAAATCTGACTTTTTGCATTATGCTCTACCGTTTACAACGGGGTGACCGATCTCAGCCAACATATCCTTGAGCGCATTGACCGCATAGTCAAATGCCTCGTCGGCGGTAGCGAATACGAATTTGTTTTTCAGCTCTTTTCCGTCAAATTGCTTGTAGGACTCGGAAACAAAGAGGTGAGGCTCAACGGTGAGCACGACCTCACCGTCGAACATAGCGTCGATCTTTTGGAGAGCTTCTTTCAGGCGACCCTCGCCCGCGCCTGCGGGAACGAGTGTGTGACCCTCATAGAGGCAATCCTTAACGTGCATATATTCAAAGTAAGGCAGAGTCGCTTCAAGTCCCTTTACGGGGTCGCTCTCGTAGTAAACGTAGTTTGCGGGGTCATAGATAGCGCGAAGACCCGGAACAGATGCCAAAAGGTCGGCAACGCGCTCGGGCTCCTGACCGTAGATCTCGCTCTCGTTCTCGTGGCAAAGGGTGATGCCTGCCTCGGTAGCCTCGGCTACCATGATCTTCATTCTTCTGATGACCTCGTCGCGGTACTCGTCAAGCTTGTCTTGCGGAACAAAAAAGCTGAAAATACGCATACGCTTGGTATCCAGCGCACGGCAAACCTGAAGCGCGCGGCGGAAGGATGCCAGGTGAGGCTCAAAATCGTCGGTGATTTTATATTTACCAATGGGGGAGCCGAAAGAAGGAACAATAATGCCCTCGTCATCAAAACGCTTTTTGATGGCTGCCAGCTCTTCATCCGTTTTTGCAAGCACCGCGCCAAAGTTCATTGCTCTGGGCTCGATGCAAAACAGACCGTTTCTCTTCAGTGCTTCAACCTGTCCGTTAATACCGTTGTGCGCTTCATCTGCAAAAGCGGAGATCAAAAATTTTGCCATAGTGATAGTCCTTTCGTGATTGTTCGTGCATGACGAAATGTGGTTTGTGTGCCGCAAAAGTCCTCAAGGTCATTTTTGGCCACACTTATTCACTTTAACACTATTATAACAATTTTATTTAGAAATGTCAATCGCTTTTTTCACAAAAAGTGTTGCAAACAGCATTATTTTGTGTTATAACTAAAAGGGGGAAAAGCACCATTTGCACCGTGTGCCGCAAAAGCACCCCAAAACACCGCAAAACGGAGTGACTGCTATGAAAAAACTGCATCTTGTATCAAACGCACACCTCGACCCCGCCTGGCTTTGGCGCTGGAACGAGGGTCTTGCCGAAGCGATATCCACCTTTCGCGTAGCGGCAGACTTTTGCGAGGAATACGACGGATATATTTTTAACCACAACGAGGCGCTCCTCTACGAATGGGTAGAGGAACACGAGCCCGCCCTTTTTGCGCGCATTCAAAAGCTCGTCAAAAAGGGAAAATGGAATATCATCGGCGGTTGGTATCTGCAACCCGATTGCGTGATGACCTCGGGCGAGAGCTTGCTCTCACAAATTTCTCTCGGTCGCAAATATTTCAAAGAAAAATTCGGCGTTGAGCCCAAAATTGCAATGAACGTGGACTCCTTTGGCCACACGCGCGGACTTGTGCAAATTCTCAACAAGACAGGCTTTGAGGCGTATCTTTCCAAGCGCCCCGAGTGGCTAGCCGGTAGCTTTTTGTGGCGCGGATATGATGCAAGCACCATTCCCGTACACAGTCTTTATGATGGCTACGGCTCTCTCAAGGGCGAGGCGGTTAAAAAGATCAACGAGCACTTCTCTCACGGCCCCGAGCGCGAGGAATCGATGTGTATGTGGGGCATTGGCAACCACGGCGGAGGTGCTTCGCGCGAGGACCTCGAAGCGATTGCCGAGCGAATGAAAGTCGGTGACATTGAAATGTTTCACTCCACCCCCGAGGCGTTTTTTGCATCTCTTGACCGCACAAAATTGCGAACCGTGAGTGAATCTCTCATCTCCTCGATGGTAGGATGCTACACCTCGATGGTGCGTATGAAGCAGGCGCACAGCAAGCTTGAGAGCCAAATCGCGATGACCGAAAAAATGATGAGCTATGCTTCCCTTTCCACCGACTTTGACTACGATGCCGACGAGCTACTCAAAGCGAAAAAAGCAATTGCGTTCTGCCAATTCCACGACGTGCTCCCCGGCTCGGGCATTAAGATGGTGGAAGAGGACGGCTTGCGCACTATGGCTTACGCCTCGGAAATTTGCGACAAGCTCTTTACCAAAGCATTCTTTAAGCTCTGCCAAGGGCAAAAGAAGGGCAACCGCAAAGAAATTCCCGTTATGCTCTTTAACCCTCACCCCTACCCCATTGAGGGCGACTTTGAAATGAGCTTTATGCTCGAGGACCAAAACTGGAACGAGGGCGAAAAAACCGTTGCCACCGTTTATGACAAAGACGGAAACGACATTCCCTCGCAAAATGAAAAGCCCAACTGTACCTTTAACCTCGACTGGCCGCAAAAAGTCAGCTTCCACGCAACGCTCGCGCCCGCATCCATCAGCCGCTTTGACTGCCGTTTGGAAGTTAAAAACAAGGTAGATCTGCCCGTTTTTGAATACCCGTCCGATAAAATCGAGGTCGCAAATGAGCACGTGACGATGTCTGTCGACCGCAAAACAGGTCTCTTTAGCTTCGCGGCAAATGGCAAAACGCTGATTGAGAACGGCGGCTCTTTGGAATACTACCGCGACTGCGAAGACGCTTGGGCAATGACTACCGACAACTTCCGCCAACATCTCGCAACGTTTGAGTTGATGAGCGATGCCGAGGCGTGCGACTTTGTAGGCTACCCCGACGACAAAACGCCTAACGTGCGCGTGGTTGAGGACGGTGACGTTCGCACAAAGGTGCAAGCGTTCTTCAAATACAACCGCTCTACGGCAATGGTTGAGTACACCATGCCCAAAAACAGCAACTACATGGATATTGACATTCTCATCTTTTCGGGAGAACCCAATAAGATGCTGAAATACCACATTGACACCGCGTTTTCGGGCGTTCCCGTTGGTGAGAGCGCATTTGGTCGCGAGGAGCTCTTCCACGACGAAAGAGAAGCCGTTTATCACAAATGGTGCGGCATTCAAAATGCCGAAAATCGCGTATACGTCATCAATAAAGGCACGCATGGCGGCAGCTTTACCGACCACTCGATGAAGATCTCGCTACTCCGCACGCCTATCTATTCGGCACATACCATCGGCCCGCGCCAGCTCGCACCGCACGACCGTTGGTGCGACCATATGGACATGGGCGAGCGCCGCTTCTCCTTCCGCATCACGGCAGATGCTTGCATCGACCGCGCGGCACAAGCCTTTAACGAAGAGCCTTTCGCGCTCTCCTTCTTCCCCTCGGGAGAAGGCAAACACCCCGATGCCGCCATCACGCTTGACAACGAGAGAATTCTGCTCTCCTCAATGCGCAAAACCGATGAGGGATATCAAGTTACGCTCTATAACACAACCATCAAACCCGAAACCGTACACGTTTCCATCCCCACCCTCGGCTACGACGAGACGTTGGAGTTTGGACGGTATGAACTCAAAATTTTGGACATTTAATAAAAGAATTGTGGGGGTAAAATATTTTAACAATTTTTTACCCC
>JBGVQK010000052.1:0-22613 GCA_045127455.1 Eubacteriales bacterium | reverse complement strand
TAATTGTCATAATAATTTCAAAAGGTTCCATATTTCGCTCCTTAATTTTCTTATCGATCTGTGTTCATAATTTCTACAACATCAGCAATATCGCATTTTAAAGCAGTGCAAATGCGAACGAGAGTTTCCGTGGAGACATTTTCGTCTTTATTAAGTTTCGTAAGAGTTCCGCGACTAATGCCAGACATTTCAAGCAAATCTTTTTTCTTTAATTTTCGGTCAATCAATAGTTTCCACAGTTTGTTATAACAAACAGACATAGTTACACCTCACTACAATAATTTTATAGTAAAATTATACACTACTATTAATAAAATTACAAGAGATTTTGCTCTATTTCTTTTGAATTTATATTTAAATATTGCTCAAAAAGTCTATTTTTGTGTGAATTTTATGGCGTGGAAGCAAAATATTATCAATCGAGTCCGTTCCTTCCGAGGAGCGGATTTTTTATTTTTTAAAGGAATTTCAAAAAAGGGGCTTAAAATTTGGCGTTTCTGTGAGCTACCTATGAGAAATAAAAATTATTTTTGCAAAACCCTTCATTTTTTCGCTTTCCCGTGAGTTTAGGGTGAGGGAAATAAAAAATCTAAGAATTTTTGCAAAATGGTTCACTTTTTGCCCCTTCTCGTGCCTTATAAGTGAGGAACAAAAAATATTTTCTCAAAATCCTTAATTTCTGCATTCTCTTGTGAGTTTAGGATGAGGATAAAAACTTTTTTTGCACAAGAGGTTGACTTTTGACCGCTCCCGTGAGTTTAGAGTGGGGTAAAGAAATCAATTATGAAATTTGTGTGAATTATTTTGAAAACCCTTGAATTTTAGCCTCTCCCAAGGCTTTAGAGTGAGGAGAAAAATTTTTCATAAGAAATTTAGCAGATTTTTTCCGAAATGCCACTCTCGTTTCCATTAGAAGGCAGAAAGGCACAAACCGAATAATCAAGAAAGGAGGTAAACCGATGAGCATAAAACACAATATCAAAACGAAAGGAGGTAAAAAATATGCAAGATTTTATGGCGGAACTGAAGGCAAAACGCATTTGGTTTCATTGGCATTGGGAGAAAGATAAGGACGGTCGCATAACAAAAGTACCGCACTCTGCCAATAGTGGCGCAACAGGAACAACTTCAAATTGGGCGCATACATGGGTGACCTACGATGAAGCTCTTGCTACTAAGGAATCACATAACGCATCAGGACTCGGATTCAAGGTGCCGGATGGATACTTTTTCCTTGATGCCGATGATTATGCTCTTGATGACCCCTTGATGCAAGAACTCTTACAACGCTTCAACTCCTATACAGAACGTTCGGTCAGCGGTGGCGGCATCCATATCTACGGCAAATGCGATAGAGCCAAGCTCCCCTTTATAACCAATAAGGAAGGCAAGCAGAAGATCAACCCTACCTACTATATGAAAAATCCCCATAACCGCTTGGAACTGTATATCGGTGGTTTAACGGATAGATTTGCCGTATACACCGGGGATGTTGTGTGGGCAGAGCCTTTGAAGGAATCCACCGAGGCTGTGCTTACTACCCTTGAAAACGATATGAAGCGTGAGGAAATACCCCAAGCACACTCCGTAAACGCTCCCGGTAGTTATCTTTCGGACGATTCGGTTATTATCAAGGCTTCGGCATCCAAGCAGGGAGAAAAGTTCAAAGCCTTGTGGAACGGAGAAATCCCCGAGGGCAAAACCCATAGTGAAGCCGACCTCTCCCTTTGCACTATCCTCGCATTTTGGTGCGGTGGTGACACCGAGCAGATGGACAGGCTGTTTAGGTCATCCTGCCTTATGCGTGAAAAATGGGAGCGTGACGATTACCGTAGCGCAACACTTGAAAAAGCGGTTAATGCTACTACATCATTTTACTCTCCTATTATCACTTCTGTTGCCGATGATTTTGCCGATGTTTCTAATCGTCTTTATGACCTTGACCTTGCCAACAACAAACGCTACAGCGGTGGTGACATCGGCTTCGGCAGACTCTTTGCAGATATGTACAGGGACATAGCACGTTATGTGCCTGAACGCAAGAAATGGTACATATTCGATGGCAAGAGGTGGGTTGCGGACATTGGCGGTCTTAAAGCTATGGAGCTTGCCAAGGAGTTGTCCGATGCTCTTATCGTATATACTGCAGGCATTCGTGATGAGACCCGCCGTACTGCCTTTTTAGAGGTGTGTAAGAAATGGGTACAGCGTCGTTTCCGCGAGACCTACCTCAAAGAGGCACAAAGCGTGTATCCCGTCAGTATGGAAAAATTTGATACTGACCGCTATCTCCTTAATTGTAATAACGGTACGCTTGACCTTCGTACTATGGAGTTCCGTGAGCATCGTCCCGAGGACTTCTTTACCAAAATCTCCAATGTAGATTATATCCCCTCTGCAGAAAGTCCTCGTTTTGACAAGTTCATAGAGGAAATCACAAGCGGGGATAAGGAAAAAGCACGATTCCTTCAGAAAGCATTAGGCTACGGCATTAGCGGTGACACACGTTTTGAATGCATTTTCTTCCTCTTCGGTGAGCTTACGCGCAATGGTAAAGGAACACTTATGGAAAGTTGCCTCTTGGTGCTTGGTGACTACGGCAGAGCTGTGCGCCCCGAGACTATAGCGCAGAAAAACAATACGAACAGCCAATCTCCAAGTGAGGACATCGCAAGACTTGCAGGCATTCGTTTTGCCAATATTTCTGAACCAAGCCGTGGTCTGCTTTTGAATGCGGCACAGGTCAAAAGTATGACAGGCAACGATACTATGAACGCTCGTTTTCTTAACGAAAACTCCTTTGATTTCAAGCCGCAGTTCAAGATGTATGTCAACACGAACTATCTTCCCGTAATTACCGATATGACCCTCTTCCAAAGTGGGCGTGTGGTAATCATTCCGTTCAACCGACATTTTGAGGAATGGGAGCAAGACCGTACTCTCAAAGAGGAATTCTCCAAGCCGAACACCCAAAGTGCAATTCTGAATTGGCTCGTCGAGGGCTATAGATTACTCCGAAAGGAAGGCTTGAAACAGCCGAAATCCGTTGTTGACGCTACCTACGCCTACTATCACGAAAGCAATAAAATGGCGCAGTTTGTGGAAGAAAAACTTGAAGAGGATATCGAAGGAGAAATTCGTACCTCGACTCTCTATGATAACTACCGTCATTGGTGTGGCGTTAACGGTTTCTTTGCCGAAAGTAATCGTAATTTTATTAACGAGCTTCGCAAAATGGGTACGATTGAACGTCGCAGACCCAAGACGGGTGGTGAGAAAACCACACTCCTTCTCGGCTATAAGTTGAAAAATGAGTTTGAGGATTTTCTCGCATAACCGCTTGGGGCAGATGTGGCAGGTTTTTATAGTCCTTTCTCTTATAGAGGAAATATAGAACCTACTGAAAATAACTGCCACATCTGCCCCGAAGAAAAAACAAGGAGGTTTTTATGATTTTTATTCGTAGCCCTTGTGTGGACTAAAGCTCTGCCTCAGATATTTTTCTCCATGTGACCGGGTGGGGGATGCATATCTTACCCGCTATTATATCGACAACGGGCAGGGGCAGCCACGCACAAAAACCGGTATTCAAACGGGGTATTAACCCCTATTCAAACAAACACAAAAAATTCTATTCAAAAAGGAGTATTTTTACTATGACAATTGACACCATTAACGAAAGAGACTACGCTGTGGCTATGCCCGAATACGATTATGCGTTTTGGAATGCAGCAAAGCGTAAGCCTCACAATGCAAACGAACTCAAAAAAGGTATCACCAATGAAAGCGGTGCATATCTTCCTCTTCAGGCTAATTCCAAGATGACCGCAGCTCTTAAAAGAGAAAGCGTATTCCGTTCTCTCGCCACTATTGCTTATATGAGAGACCACGGTGGCATCATTCTCGCAAAGCACTGTGTTGAAGACAGTTGCTGGACTCCCGAAAACGGAATGTATACGTTTGGCAATGGTATGGGTGAATTCACCGAATATAATATTAAGTCGCATAAACTCGGAACGCTTCTTAAATATGATGAGGCATATATGAGCGATATCGGTCTTGATATCGAAAACCATCTCATTGACAGTATTGCAAAAAGCTTCGGTGCTATGGAAGATGCTGCCTATGTAAACGGCAAGGGCGATATTCAGCCTACAGGCATTCTCCATAACACTCGTGGCGCAGAAATCGGCGTGTCCACCTCGGCTCTCACCTACGAAGATGTTGTTAAGCTCTTCTTTTCGGTCAAGCCGAAGTACCGCAAGAGAGGTGTTTGGATGATGAACGATGAGACCGCATATTATCTCCGCACCCTCAAAGACGAAGGCGGAAACTACATCTGGAATCACACCAACGATACCATCCTCGGCAAGCCTGTACATATCTGCAACGATATGCCGAGTATCGGTGCCGGGGACAAGCCTATCGCTTTCGGTGATTTCTCCTACTATTGGATTATCATCCGTGACGACGTGAGCGTAAAGGTTCTTAACGAACTTTATCACGACGATGGGCAGATTGGCTATATTGCTCGTGAGTATCTTGATGCCAAGCTCATCCGCCCCGAGGCAATCAAGGTCATTCAGGTGACCGAGTGAGGTCGTGCCTATGGATAAAAACAAGGAACGTTCTCACAAGACCGAAACCATCATTGACGGTGTGGTCTATATCGTGGAATCGGTGAGTGCCGATGCCGCAAGGGATACTATGTACAGCAAGGTGAAAAAGCTCATTCTTGACCACGCAAAGTTATCCGAAAATTCAAAAGTATCTTAACAAAATGACTTGACTTTTTGGCGATAGTACGGGATAATACAGTACCGCTTGAAGGCTGTCGGAAGGAGGTAAAAATTGAATAACAGACAGCCTACTATCGCCAAGAACGATAAAATCACGGCATTATATTGCCGCCTCTCCCGTGATGATGAACTTCAGGGAGACAGCAACAGTATCATCAACCAAAAAGCCATTCTGCAGAAATACGCAGACGACAATGGGTTCGGCGACACAATGTTCTTCGTGGATGACGGATACAGTGGCACAAACTTTGACCGCCCTGATTGGGAGCGCCTTATAGCACTTGCCGAGGATGGAAAAATCGGTACGGTCATCGTAAAGGATATGAGCCGACTCGGTAGAGATTACCTTAAGGTTGGTTATTACACCGAGGTGTTCTTCCCAGGCTTAGATATCCGTTTCATTGCCATTAACAATGGCGTGGACAGTGCCAATCAGCAGGACAGCGATTTCACTCCGTTCCTTAACATTATTAACGAATGGTATGCCAAGGATACGAGCAAAAAAATACGCGCCGTATTCAAGGCAAAAGGTCAATCAGGTAAACCATTGTGTACAAATCCACCCTACGGATATGTAAAAGACCCCGAGGACAAAAGTCGATGGATAATTGACCCCGAAGCCCCAGAGGTTGTTAGAGAAATCTTCAGCCTCTGTGTTAAGGGGCACGGTCCCACGCAGATTGCCAAGGAGCTGACACGAAGGCGAATCGAAAATCCCGTGGCGCACGCTCGTAGGCAAGGACTTACACTCCCTGCGAAAACGCTTGATGATGACCCTTGTGTGTGGCACGATTCCACGGTGGCTCGACTACTTACTCGTGTGGAGTATTTGGGGCATACGGCAAACTTCAAGACCTACCGTAAATCCTACAAGAACAAAAAGCAGATGCACAATGACCGCTCCGAGTGGCAGATTTTTGAGAACACCCACGAGGCTATTATCGACCAAGAGACCTTTGACATCGTGCAGAAAATCCGTGACGGAAGGCGCAGACTTACTCCTATGGGTGAGATGCCTATCCTATCGGGAATGTTGTTCTGTGCCGATTGCGGAGCAAAGCTCTACCAAGTGCGAGGACGCGGATGGGAACATAGCAAGGAATACTTCGTTTGCGCTACATACCGAAAGCAAAAAGGCAAATGCAGTTCCCACCAAATCCGCAACGTGGTCATTGAGCAACTTCTGCTTGATGACATCCGCAGAGTCACCGCTTATGCGAGGGAACACGAGGACGAGTTCGTAAGACTTGTAACGCAAAAATCCAAACAAGAAACCGAGCGTAATCTTCGTGAAAGTAAGAAGGAGCTTGAGGCAGCCAAGGCGCGTGTTACCAAGCTTGACGGCATTATCCAAAGGCTCTACGAGGACAACATCGAAGGCAAGGTTTCCGATGAGCGTTTTGCAAAACTGACCGCTACCTATGAAGCCGAACAGAGACAATTGGAGTATCGCATTGCGGAACTGCAGAGCTTTATGGCAAACACAAAAAACGAGTCCCTTGGCGTTGATACCTTCCTTTCAATGGTTAGAAGGTATACGGACATCAAGGAACTCGATGCGGAGATTATTCGTGTTTTCGTTGAAAAGATATTAGTCTACAAGGCTGAAAAGGTTGACGGACACAGGGTTCAGCGTATTAAAATCATATACAATGGCATCGGTGAAATACCGACAACGCCTATAAACGAGAAAACGGCATAGCCGAATTAACGACTATGCCATTTTCCCAGGGAATAAAAATCCCTAATTTGCACCCACAAATCGCCTCGGGCTTTTGTTTTGCCTTTTTCCCTCTCCTGCACCCGAACGCTCCACCCTGCGCGCCAAAGGCGCGGACAAAACGAGAGCCGCAAGGCTCGAAGTTTGTCGCATGGTTCGAGTCCTGTTTAATATTTAGTTGTCTTTTCCCCATCTCCAACACCCCACCCACTCCCCCCGAAAGACCGTGCGGCCTTTCTTTTCTTGCCCGGTCGCCGTCGCGTGTCGCCTCGTTCGCAAAGCATAGCTTTGCTTCGATTCTCGCGTTTTGGGCGCCACCGCTTGAAAAAACGTGCCACGGCACCTTTTTTCTGCGCTAACCCGCCGTCCCCCGAGGGGGAAAACAGAAAGGAACAATTCACTCATTTCACTAGCTTAAATCAAGAAACGTGATTGTAAACGCGAACTTGAAAAACTCAAAAAACGCACACACGTGTGCAAAAAATGAGCAAAATGGGGCTCTGAACCCAAACCTGCGGTTTTATACAGTGTCAACCGATACACACGATGTCGCAGGTTATGGCGTAATTTTCGCAAGCGAAAATTCGCGAGGGTTCAGACCAATGTACTTCATAAAAGGCAAGAGGACGGTCATTGACCGTCCTCTTGCCTTTGGTGGAAACAGGGGGGCTCGAACCCTCGACCTCACGGATGTGAACCGTACGCTCTAACCAACTGAGCTATGCTTCCTCTTGTTTTGCATTGCTATTATAGCACATTGAAAAAAGAATTGCAATAGCTTTTGAAAAACTTTTATTCAAAAAAGGAGCAAAAAAGAGAACCGCATTGCGGTTCTCTTTTTTGACCTATTTGTTTAAGCTTCAGCTTCGGTGGTCTCGGGGATCTCCTCGGAGTAGTCTTTGCCCTCGGTTGCGTCAAGGTCAACCTCTGCTTCATCCTTGGGATCGAGGTTGAGCTGATCGAGCTTTGCACGAACGTATTTGCTGTGGTTTGCACGTGCGATCCATTGCTTTGCATCCTTAACGGTGTAAGCATATTTGTGCTCAAAGCACCAAATAATTTGGCAAACGGTATTGTAATTCTTGTCGCAATCGTGAACAACGGTGTTCATTTCGATAATTGCATTGAGTGCCTTCAAAACGTTTTCGTGGTAAGCGATCTCTTCTTGCAGTTCATCTTCAATAATGACCTTTGCTGCTTCAAAAGCGACGGTTGCAAAAGCAAGCTCTTCTTCGCACGCTGCAATTGCATCTGCGTTTTTCGCGGGACCTTTCTTAATGGCCGACTTTGCAATCAAATGTACGATAAGGGTTACAAGTGCCGTTGCTCCAACGACTACAAGAAGTGCGGGAATAAGGGTAAGGGAAAGCAGGAGAACAGCAATACCGGAAGCAATGAGAGAGAGGAAGAATGCAATCCAAGTTGCTCTGCGGAGTCTCTTTTTGCGATTTTTTGCATCAATTCTTCTTTGCTCTTCCAAGTTTTCTTCGGCTACCTTAAGAGCGGCGAGCTCCTCGCAAGCTTCAATGCGAGGCTCAAGTTGCGTGGGGAGATATGCAAGCTTCTTTTCGCAGCGGAAGCGTGCTAAAAGAGAAGTCTTCAGCTGGCGCAGCTTTTTCAATTCACAGATAAAAAACATATACGTTTCCTCCTATTTGTGGTTGCTTTTATTATATCACAAGTTTCTTTATAAGTCAATAGTTTTAAATAAATCAAATTTGACACAAGAAAATCAGCCGTTTCGCCAAAAAATTAACATAATAGTCTTGATTTTACCTTTTATATAGTATATAATGTACTATGAATATAAAGTGGCGTAGTGTTTCTTGCCAAAGGAGATCAGTATGAACAGAGTTAGCAAGCACAATTATTATTTGGATATTGCGCAAACGGTTGCAGAGCGTTCCACGTGTCTGCGCAAAAAGTACGGTGCGATCATTGTAAAGAATGATTCTATCATTTCAACGGGCTACAACGGCGCTCCTCGCGGACGCAAAAACTGCTCCGACGTTGGCAGCTGCATGCGTGATAAATTGAATATTCCGCGCGGTGAGCGATACGAGCTTTGCCGCTCGGTTCATGCCGAGGCAAATGCCATTATTGCGGCATCTCGCGATCAAATGCTTGGCGCAACCCTTTATATGGTCAGCGTTAACGCAAAAACAGGGGAGTTGGAGCCAGGCACCTCTTCTTGCATGATGTGCAAGCGCCAGGTTATCAATGCAGGCATTTCTACCGTTGTTATTCGCGACGACAAAGAGAACTTCCGCATAATCGACGTTAACGATTGGATCGAAAACGACGATTCGCTCAGCGGTGTATTTGGATATTAAGTGAGGATCTTATGAAGAAAATTGTATCAATAGCACTTGTTTGTGCCATGCTGGTGCTTTCCTGCTTTTTAACAGCTTGCCGTGCACCTGCCTTGAAAAAAGAAGAAAACGGCGGTTTTCGCAATCCCCAAACAAACGTTTGCTACTATCCCGCACCGCTTAACTACTACGCAAAGCCTTCCGACGAGGATCCTTATGCAAGAATCAAGCTTGAAAACGGCGGCGACGATGTTCTCCTTTATGAAATCGAGGGCCTTGACCCCGAGCGCTATCTTGTCAGCGGTGCTTATGCGCTTTATTGTGCAGAGGGAGCAGAGCTTCCCGACCTTTACGAGCTGCCTTGTATTCGCGTAGGCATTTACGATACGCAGGTCGCTTCCAACGACGGCAACGTTACCGAAGCCGCCGATATTGCGGCACTTAAGGAGCTGCACAAAAATGCGTCTCACACCACACTGAACAACGTAGGTCTTTATATCGACAATACCACCCAGTGGTACGATCTGCATTTCTTTGGTGACGGTGAATATAGCGGACTTTATTATCAGCTCAAATATGGCGTGTTCAGCGAGGACGTGATCATTACCGAGCTTGTGGAAAAGGATGCAAGCGGTCACTACGTTGATCTGTATCCCGGTGTTCCTTATAAAATTGAGCAAAAGACCTTTGAAGGCAAAGAATACACTGTTGCGGTATATAATTTCGGCAAAGAAATTATGTGCGATATGACCACGGGTAACTGCTACCGAATGGAGAACAGCCTGCTTTCTCATATTACCCCCGCAAGTGATGCAGGTGATGCTGAATGACAGTAGAAAAGCTGACCGCCGCACATTTGCCTGCCGTAGCGGACATAGAGGCACTTTGCTTTGCAGACCCGTGGAGTGAGAAGGCATTGGGACTTCTTATTACCGATGGGGCATACGGAGCCGTTTGCTTGCAAAACGGGCGTGTAATGGCTTACGGTGGCATTTTGTGGGCACCCGATGAGGGGCAGATCACCAACATTGCAACGCATCCCGAAGCGCGCAGATGCGGTATGGGTGCGGCTGTGCTGGAGCATTTGATAGCCGAGGCAAGCTCTCGCGGATGCGAGCAGCTCTCGCTTGAGGCGCGTGTTTCCAACACGCCGGCTATCTCGCTTTATGAGCGTTACGGATTTTTGAAAGTGGGACTTCGCCGTGGATTTTATAAGCATCCAACCGAAGATGCCTATGTAATGTGCTTGCCCTTGGGCAATGCGAAAAAATGATTTGAGGACGAATTTTATGTATATCTTGGGAATCGAAAGCTCCTGCGACGAGACCTCGGCATCCGTTGTGGAGATGGGGGAGGGCATACGCGCCATTCGCTCCAACATCGTAGCATCGCAAATCGATGTGCATCGCGTTTACGGAGGTGTTGTGCCGGAGATCGCAAGCCGCGCCCACATCGAGGCTATTTCGAATATTACCTATCAGGCACTCACCGAAGCGGGCGTTACTCTCTCCGAGATCGACGCCATTGCCGTCACCGCCTTTCCCGGTCTGATCGGTGCGCTTCTGGTTGGTGTTAACTTTGCAAAATCCTTGGCGTATGCCAACAATATACCGCTGGTTGCAATCAACCACATCCACGGTCACGTTGCCGCAGCATATCTTTCCAACCCCGATCTCAAGCCCCCGTACCTTGCTCTCGTTGTTTCGGGCGGACACACCGCATTTTATCGCGTAGACGAGGAGACCTCTCTGGTTGAGATCGGCGGTACGCGCGATGATGCGGCAGGTGAGGCGTTTGATAAGATCGGTCGTGTGATCGGCCTGCCTTATCCCGGCGGTGCGGCGCTTGATAAGCTGGCTTATGAGGGTGACGCAAAGGCGATCGTACTGCCGTCTCCCGCACTTGCAGGGGACACGTTGGATTTCTCCTTCAGCGGTATCAAAACGGCAACGCTTAACTATCTTAACAGCAAGGCACAAAAGGGTGAGGCGGTCAACACCGCCGACGTGGCAGCGGCTTACACAGACAAAATTGTCAAGGCAATCGTGAGCAAAGCAGAGCACGCCTTGGAAGAGAGCGGAATGCAAACGCTGGTTCTTGCAGGCGGTGTTGCTGCCAACTCGCACCTGCGTGCAGTCCTTGAAAAAATGTGTAAAAAGAAGAATATCCGCCTCTGTATGCCCGAGCGAAGCCTTTGCGGAGACAACGCGGCAATGATCGCGGCGGCAGGATATTTTGCCTATCAAAAGGGGAATTTCTCAGATACCTCGCTCAATGCTTCGGCATCCGACGACGGTTTATAAAAGCACAAAAAAGTTAACAAAAAATCAAATTCGTCACTTCGACGAATTTTTCGAAAAAAGCAAGTTTTCCACTTTTCCACAGGAGTTTTCCACAGGCTGTGGGGAGGTGTTTTGGTAGCATCGTTTTGCTTTACAAGGTTATATAAAATTCACCAAAAAGCAGAATTTTTCGCTAAAATTGTGGAAAAGTATGTGGATATTGTTGGAAACTGGTAAAAAAATCCATTGTGGAAAACTTTTTTCGACACTGCCCGACAAATTGTGACTGCTTCCAAAAAGTTGGTCATAATCAACAAATCACAAAAAACGCCGTGCGGCAAATGCCCGGTCTGGGGCACAGGAGGAATCGGATATGACAGAGATTGAAAAGATTTTGAAAGCAGAAAAAAAGCAAGAGGGAATTGACCGTCCGTTTGTCTCTCCTGCCGTTATTCGCCGTTTGCCGCGCTATTTCCGTTATTTGCGTGAGCTTTTACGCGAGGGAAAAACACGCATCAGCTCGGGTGAGCTTTCCGCGCGTATGCAGGTCACGGCATCGCAGATCCGTCAGGACCTGAACTGCTTTGGCGGCTTTGGCCAGCAGGGCTACGGCTACAACGTCAGCTATCTGTATTCCAAGATCTCCGATCTTCTGGGCGTCAGCACGGGTCTGCAGGTCATTATCGTAGGTGCGGGCGATCTTGGTCGCGCTTTGGTACGTTCTACGATGTTTGAAAAGCGCGGGCTTGACATTGTAGCAATGTTTGATATTGATCCCGAGCTCATCGGCCGAGAGTTTGGCGGTGTTAAGGTTTACGATATGCGCGAGCTTGAAGGCTTTTGCGCCGAGCATATCGTCGATATGGCGGTATTGACACTTCCCAAAGAAAAAGCCGAGGAGGAATCCGCACGCCTGCTTTCCTTGGGCGTTGAAGGCTTTTGGAACTTTACGGGCAAGGAGCTTTCCCATCTGCCCGCAAGTGCCGTTGTAGAAAACGTACATCTTGGCGACTCTTTGATGAGCCTCAATTACGAGCTTTGCCGTCGCAAGAGCGAAAAAGACAAAAAACAGATAAAGGAGTAAGACAATGAAGCTGAATTTCAGGCAAGAGGTTTTGGTCTTGCCCGCATCTGTTCTATCACATCTGGATACGGCAACGCCCGAGCAGCTTCGTGTGCTTCTTTGGCTGGCATCCGACCTGACGTTGGTTACCAAGCACAAGCAGCTTGCAAAGCTTGCAGGGTGCGATGCCGCAACCGCACGTGCGGCGGTCGGCTTTTGGTGTGATTGCGGACTTTTGGGCGAGGAAGGGGAGAGTGCTATTCCCGTAATGGCATCGGCTCCTGTCGAAAAAGCCGCTCAAAAGAAGCTGCAACGTGCCGACGAGCTTCCCAATTATACGTCGAGCGAGCTTGCCGAGCTTTTGGAGGCGCGCGCGAGCGTGCGTGTGCTCATCGACGAGGCGCAAAGAATTCTCGGTAAAATGTTCAACCCCAACGACGTCAATATTATGGTGGGAATGCTCGATTATCTCGGTATGAACGAGGAGTGCATTTTGCTACTTTTGGCGCATTGCAAGAGAATTGGAAAAAGCAATTTGCGCGCCATCGAAAAATACGCCTATTCAATGGTCGATAAGGGCATCAACGATGCCGAGACGATGGAAGAAGAAATTTGCCGTGCAGAGGCAATGTATACCTTTGAGGGTGAGGTGCGCGCTTTGTTTGGCATGAAGAGCCGCGCCCTGACAAGCAAAGAGAGCAAAATGCTTTCGGCTTGGCTCTCCTTTGGGTATGATATCAATATCGTGCGTATGGCTTACGAGATCACGGTCAACGCCACGGGCGAGCCCTCGGTTGCATACACCAACGCGATTTTGGAAAAATGGAACGCCAACGCGTGGAAGACCTTAGCCGAAATTGAAACGGGTATGAATGCCGAGCGCGAGAAGCGTGAGGGCGCTGCAAGCAACAAAAAGGAGCTGGGCAACAGCTTTGATACAGACGATTTCTTTGAGGCGGCATTGCAACGCGGTTTCCGCGAGCGCAGCCGTGGTGAGGAGTAAATATGGGTTATAATAAAGAAAATTTCAAGCGCATCCGCGCCGAATACGAGACCAAGGCATTTGCTGCTCAAGAGGAAGCCGATGCCCGTCGCGACGAGCTTTACGCAGCTATTCCCGAGCTGTTTGAAATGGATCGCCGTCTCTCTGGCTTTGGCTTGCGCATCATGAAAGCGGCGCTCAATTCCGAGGATACCGAGGGGAAAATTGCCGAGCTGCGTGCCGAAAATGAGCGGATTACAAACGCACGTGCGGCACTTTTGGCAAGCCGCGGCTACCCCGCAGATTACAGTGAACCCAAATATGAATGCACCGCTTGTTGCGATACGGGATACGTGGGCATCAAAATGTGCGCTTGTATGCGTAAGCGCTTAGTCGAGGCAGGAATGTACTCCTCGGGCCTTGGCGCACTGATGCAAAAGCAGACCTTTGAAAATTTTTCCTGCGAGTACTATCGTTCCTCGCCCGATGCATATCGTGTAATGGGGGATAACTACCGATATCTTCGCCGTTATGCCGAAGGCTTTGCACTCGAGGTAGGTAAGAGCATTCCCGAAAGCCTTTTGTTTTTGGGCGGTACGGGGCTTGGCAAAACGCATCTTTCCACCGCCATTGCGCGTGTGGTAACAGAGCGTGGCTACGACGTTTTTTATAACAGTGCCGTTGGTATGATCTCCGACTTTGAAAGTCGCCGTTTTGGCAACGGTGTTGCGGCAACGACCACCGATGATACCTCTGCTTACACCGAGTGCGATCTGCTCATCATTGATGATCTTGGCACCGAGGTGGTCAATCAGTTTACGTTGTCCTGCCTCTACCACGTCATCAATACGCGCCTCAATTTGCAAAAGCCGACCATCATCAGCACAAACCTGACCCCCGGGGAACTGCGCAAGCTTTACAGCGACCGTATTTCCAGTCGACTTACGGGCGAGTTTCAGGTTATTCCGTTCTACGGAACCGACGTTCGCAAGCAAAAGCTGCAAGCAAAATAAAAAAACTGCATATTTTTGAGAAAAAAACCAAAAAATTAAGAGAAAAATTCAAAAAACTATTTACAAATTGCAAAAAAGAATGTATAATGTAATTGGATAATTTTATTCACGTCACAGTAACGTGAGGAAGGAACGGGCATATTATGAGTACAAACGACAACAAAAAGGATATTCTTTTATCTGCACTTCTGGCAGCGGATGCGGTAGTTTCATCCGTAGCGGGCGCAAAGCTTTTCAAAAAGCTTGCAACCAAGGCTGCCACAAACGGACTTGACCTTGCAAAGGCAAAAAATGTCGGTGCCGGTGTTGGCATGGGCATTTGTTCCGGTATTCTTTTGGCAGGTGATTTTATCCCCACCTTGGCGCAGGCGATCGACCGCGCGTGGGCAAAAGAAGAGGAAGCTCCTGTTGAAGAGGCAGAGGAATCCTGTGAAGAACTCGTAGAAGAGGTTGTAGAAGAGGTTGCCGACGAGCCCGTAGAAGAAGTAGTAGAAGAAGTCGTAGAAGAAGTCGTTGAAGAGGTTGTTGAAGAGGCACCCGTAGAGGAGCCCGCTGTTGAAACCGTTGCCACCGTTAACGAAGAAGCAGCAGGCGAAGAGGAAGAAGAGGAAGAATCCTTTGGCTTCAGCACCGCAGGTCTTGAGTTCTTCGATGCTATGGAAAAGCCCGAGGAGTATGCTGCACTGCAAGAGCAGGAAAAGGAAGGCCTTATTCAAATCGTTACCCGTTACCGTCGTAGCTTTATGTCTCGCCTTGTTCAATCTCAGGGCGACGTTCAAGCATATTATTCCGAAATCAAGAATAAGCTCCTTTCCTACAAGGGTGTTAAGGGCCGCATCAGCTGGGGCAACGAGTCCTTCAACAAGGGCAGAACCTACATCGCAAAGGTCAATGCAAAGTCCAAGACCTTGTATCTGTACCTCGCACTCGATCCCGCAACGCTCGAAGAGGGTGCTTACAACTTTGAGGATATGTCCGCAAAGAAGAAATATGAGAACGTTCCCGTGCTCATCAAGATCAAGGGTCCTCGCAAGCTGAAGTATGCGCTTGAGCTTATCGACAAGATTTGCAACGAAAACCTTGCTCTGCCCGAGGTCAAGAACTTTGAGCCCACCGATTACACCGTTCCTTATTGGACCACCGAGGAGCTGGTTAAAACCGGTCTTGTTAAAAAGATGGTAGCAGGCATGCCCGTGCAAGAGTTTGATACCAGCGTTGCTCCCACCGAGACCGAGGTTGATGTAACACTCGCATAAAAAAACAAATTTGTATAAAAAAAGAGATATGACGCACACTAACGTCGTATCTCTTTTTTGATTTACAAGTAAGGTGAAAGGAGTGACACGATATGTCACAAGCAGTTCGCACAAAGCAGACAGCAACCCTTCTGCAAGCGATTTATAAAAATGTAAAAATGGCAGGCGATTCTATCCTGACGCTTATGCCAAAGGTAAAGGATAGCAAGCTTAAAAACGACCTGACCGTTCAGCTCAGCGTATACGAAGCCTATGCTTCTCGCGCAGCAAAGCTCCTCGCAGAGGAGGGGGCAAAGCCCGAGGAAGAGGGAACCGTTACCAAGCTGGCATCCAAGTGGGGCAGTATGATGAACACGATGATCGACTCCACATCCACACACATCGCAGAGATGGTGGTAGAGGGAGCCACCATGGGCGTTAACGACATGCTCAAGCAAATTCGTGAGAGTGAGAACACCCCCGTTTCCGAGAGTGCTATGCGCCTCGCGCGCGACGTTTGCGCTTACGAAGAAAAGACCATTGAAGAAATGAAAGAGTACCTGAGAGGGTAAGAAAAAGAAGGATGGAGAGCTTCCATCCTTCTTTGCTGTATCAACCGCCCCAGAAGGGCTCGTATCTGCTAATGTCGGCGCCCGCTATGCGGTAGATGCGGAAGCGGCGATAATATTCGCCCTCGCCAACGTCCATATCGGCAAGCTCGTCCTTGTGCCCAAGGCGTCCGGCGGTGCTCCACATTGCCTTCATCGGTGCGCGGCCGTAGGTATCCCAAAGAGCAATGCGCTCGGCACCCGAGGCGTAAAGATCAAGCGCGCGACGCTTGAATTCTTCGTTTGAAAGATGTCGGGGCATAATTTCAAAATAGACCTTAACGCCGTATTTTTGCTCAAGAGCCATCCATTCGGCAACGTGCTCCGCTTGCCCCTCGGGGCCGCAAAGCTCACCATGCGAATTCTTGATAGGTGGCAGCAGCTCGCAGTCGCCGGGATGAATGGTAGCACCTGCCTTAGTGCGCACAAAATTGGTGTATTTTGCGAGGTCGATGCGCGTGTGTGCTGCATCCTGCCAAACCTCATCGGGCAGCATTTCGTGAAAACGCACGGGGTAGGAGATAATAGCATCAATGAGCCCCTCTTTTGCCCACTCTTCTACATCAAGACCAACGTACTTGGTATCATAAGGAGAGTAGAGTGTGCGCACGTGCAGACCAATTTTGCCCTTGCCAAACTCGGCATCCAGAGCGGTACGGATCTCGCGCATCAGCCCTGTCATAATCTCGCAGTGCAGTGCATTGAGGCGAGGCTCGTCAAGCGGAAGCTCGTAGGGGTATTCACCGTAAAGTTCAAAGAAACGGTCGGCAACGGGCTTTTCATAAAGCACGTAGGGAATGCCGCGATGTGCAATGAGTGTGACCGCGTCACAGCCTGAACGTGCCATATTGAGAAGCTCATCTACCATAAACTTGCGTACCTCGGGGTAAGCATAGGATATTGCCGCGATCTCATCACCATTGCGGTCATAGGTACGCCACTGTGGGTTTTCTTGCATAAAATCACAGTCAAAATAGTACTGGTCGTAAGGATAAGTCAGTCCCCACGCGCCCATGCGCAGAGAGACGCTCATCTTCAATCCTTGACTGTGACCTTGCTCCACAACCGTTTTGAGGACCTCATCATAGTCAAAGAGTGGGTATTGCTCCTGCACGTTGCGGTCACCCGCGCGCGGGAAACAGAAATTTGATGTGTCCTTGGTTGGGAGGCGACAGGAGACAAAATTGCGAATTTGCTCAATTGAGAGCCACTCAACATCGGAGTGGGCATAATTAAGTGCCACCGCGCGCCAATCGTCAAGCGTGCGAGTATGTTCAAAATAGAGATGCGCGTGCATATCGTCGGTTGCGTAAAGACGCTTTGTGTCGGTACGCGCCTCTTCTGCTTGATATTGTGCAACCTCTTCTTCGCTCATTGGAACAAATCGAATAGCTGCGAGCATAGAGTGGCGGTCGTTTGCATCGTGCTTGCGTGTCAGCGTTAGGGATTGTCCTGTCATATCGGTGCAACGCCACAAAAATTCTTCCATAGTGTAAAAATCACGCAGAGAAGCCGTTGCCGCACAAAAGCAAGGGTCGCCCGAAAGTTTCAAATGTAAAACGCTCTGTCCCGGGGTGTGCAGATAGATCTTGTACCATCCTTCAAGCTCTGGAGAGAGGGTAACATCCTCGGGGTGACCGCCAAGGCTTGCCAGCATATTGGTGGAATATTCTGCCGTTCCAACGGGAACAATACGCCACTTATCCATTAGGGCATAGGGAGAAAGATTTTCGCGCGGCTCAAAGTGCTCGTCGAGATAGGTATAAAGGATCTCGCCGTTTTCTTTTCTTTCAATCATATCAAGGTCTCCACTTGGTAAAGAAGATAGACGTGCGGTTGTCTTTTTCGTAAGGCTGATAATAAACAGTTACCAGCGAGCCATCGGCAAGCTCGGTGGTGGCAGGGTAGCCGAGGTCTCCGCAATGCGCCTCGGAGAGAATATATTCCTCGCCAAAGGTGCGGCAACCATCGTAGCTGATGGATGCGCGATTGCCAAAGGGTGCGCGGCGGCGTCCATAGGTAACTACCACAGAGCCGTCCTTGCGCAAAAGCAGGTGAGGGGGAGAGCCGATGCGGCCGAACTCCCAAGCTTTGCTCCAGGTTTTTCCGCCATCGGTTGAGGAGGTAAGGTAAAGGCTGAAGCGCTCCAATGCCTCGGAGTTTTCGGCACGGATAGCTGCAATCAGCTCACCGCTCGGCAGCTCCACAATGTGCGGCTCGCACAGCATTTTGTATTCTTTGGTGAGGTAATCAAGATCAATTTTGGAGATCTTTTCCCACGTTTTTCCGTCGTCAAAGCTTTCATAAAGAAAGACGCGCTCTTGATCTTCGAGCGGAACGTTGTCGCCCTCGGCAGAAAAGGATTTATCGTATCGAGAGGGGTGCGCGTTGAACTCTGTGCCTAAATAGAGGAGTCTGCCACTGATCGTCTTAACAACTCCGTGCGGTGCGGTAACCACACTTTTAATGGGTGCGCCCCAGCTTTTGCCATAGTCCTCGGAAAGGCGGATAAAGCTGCCCGTACGGTTCATTTCGGGCGTATAATGCTCATACGCTTTCAAAAAGCCCTCAGCCATTGAGCGGAACTGTGGCTCTGTGTCGTCCAAAATCCAGTTGCGCCATGTCGTGCGATAGACCTCGGCAGGGTGACAGAAATAAGTAAGCGCCATTTTGCCGTCTCCGAGATAGGTCAATCCCGCATCGCGGTCATCGAGCCAAGAGTCGTTGATAACGATTGGGCAGGACCAAGTCTCGCCGCCATCGCGGCTGATAGACATCAGATCCTTGCCAAAGGGGCAGACGTGAGAGGAGCGGAGCCCCGACCAAGCGGCATAGAGCACACCGTTCTCATCCTGACAGATAGACGGCCACGCTTGATAGCGGAACGGACCCTCGGCTGCGCGAAAAACAAGTCCTTGCTTTAAAATTTTCATAATAAAACCTCCCAAGTTCTTTGCTGGGGGCAAATGCCCCCGCGGGATGTCACCATTGTACCATACCATGAGGCCGAATGCAAGAGGGTGGGGAGAATTTTTGTAAATATTCTGCTATGATACAAATGGTCATAACAGTCCTCTCACTCTGCACAAGCGCCTCTGCTATTCAGCAAAAAGGGCATAGCCACTTCGGCGCTATGGCAAATTTCAAGGAAATTTGCGGTGCGATTCTGCGAGTCTGTTACCCGTACCAACAGAAAAGGGGGCGTTTGCCCCCTTTTTATGGTAACAGGACTTTCACACTGCACAAGCGCCTCCGCTATTTAGCAAAAGGGCATAGCCACTTCGGCGCTATGGCATTTTGTTGCGCTCTCAACGAGCGCATTCCGCAAGCGGAAACCAAAAAGCGGTGCGATTCTGCGAGTCTGTTACCCGTACCAACAGAAAAGGGGGCGTTTGCCCCCTTTTGTTGGTACGGGTAACAGGACTTGAACCTGCACGAATGAACACAAGATCCTAAATCTTGCGCGTCTGCCAATTCCGCCATACCCGCGAATGAATATGAGTGGGTGTGGCGGAATTTTTCCGCACATACCCGCGAATGAATATGAGTGGGTGTGGCGGAATTTTTCCTAGCCCTCCCACGTATTGAATATTATACTATATTCGTTTTGTTTTGTCAAGATGTTTGCCTCAATTTTGCGTTAACTCGTTAGGGGGCGACGTCCTTGATGCCCCGAAAACGAACGCATATCGCACACAAAATCGGGCGATTCGTGAATCGCCCCTACAAGTGTATTTCAAGTTCTTTTATATACCCATTTGTTAGAAAGTTTTTTGGAAGGGGTGCGGGGGAACCTCTTTTGCAAAAAAGGTTCCCCCGCATTCTTTCAAACAAAATTACTTTCTAATAATCGTAATACCTGCGGGCAGGATGCCTGCTTGCTCGTAGACGATGGCGTTGATCTGCGCGATTTGCGCGGGTTGAAGTTCATCGGCCTTGACGACGATGCTGGCGGTGTCATCATTGATAACGGCAACGCAAGCCTCAAAGCCCTTGGCGGTGATGAGAGATTCGATGTTGGCTTCCTTTTGAATTTCGTCGGCAATAACGGCGATCTCGGCAAGCGCCTCGTTCTTCATAGCCTCGGTGGAGTCAACGTTCTCAACCACTGCCTGCAAAACCTCGAGAGCCTCATCGCGTGCGCGTTGACGGCTGACCTGCGTAGCAGAAAAATACGCGTTTGCATCGGTGGCGTCGTTTTGATCTGCGTTGTCGGAAACGTTGCCGCTAGGCTGATCGTAGCCGTCGTAGCCGTTGTCCTTATTCGCCCCCGAAAAGAGAATAAAGTTCATCAATACGGCAACGCCAATGAGCAGAACTGCGCAGGCGATAATGATATTGCGTTTTCCAATCTTTTCTAAAATGATTTGAAATTTGTTGGGCTGCTGAATTTCAGTCAGCTCGGTGCATTGGTTTTTCATAAAGGTAAATCCTCCTCTGTTTTGGTTGTGCTATAATCTATGCAAGAGGAAAGGGAAATATGACAAGAGACAAAAGAAAAGGATGAAACAAAAGTTCCATCCTTATTTATTATGCTATTACAGCAATCTCTTTCTAAGCTCCTCGCCCGAAGCGGGGGAGAGGTAAGAGGGGGGAATGTCCAAAATGGTTTTGCAACCGATGGCCCCCTCTTCTTTCATGCGGTACGCCGCACGCGCGCAAGCCACCAGAACGCTTGCGGTAAACTCGGGGTTGGAGTCGAGCTTGAGATTGTATTCAATAATGTTGGTGTTTTCTTTTTCCTTGCCCGTTTTGCCTGCGTGGATCACAAATCCACCGTGGGGAATGCCGCTGTGGTCGCGTGCCATTTCTTCGGCGGTGATGAAGTGAACAATGGTGTTGTAGTCTGCAAAATAGTTGGGCATTGTCTTAATTTCATTTTCGATGCGAGCGAGATCAGCACCTTCCTCGGCAACCACAAAGCACTCGCGCAAGTGTTTTTCGCGCGTGGTCAGGTCGGGATTTGTGCCGCTTCTGACTGCGTCAAGAGCCGACTCTACGGGAATGGTGTATTGCTTTGCATTGACAACACCTGCGATGCGGCGAATGGCATCGGAATGTCCTTGGCTCACGCCCTTACCCCAAAAAGTGTAGCTCTTGCCATCGGGCAAAATCGACTCGGCATAAAGGCGGTTGATAGAGAACATACCGGGGTCCCAACCGCAGGAAATAACGGCAAGATTGCCGCCCTCGCGCGCCGCCGCGTCAACGTTGGCAAAATGCTCGGGAATCTTTGCGTGCGTGTCAAAGCTATCCACAACCGAGAAGAACTTGGCAATTGCGGGCGTTTGGTGGGGAAGGTCGGTGGCGCTGCCGCCGCAAAGGATCATCACGTCGATTTTGCCGACCATATCCTTGATGTTGTCAATATGATAAACAGTGGCTTTATTGGAAAGAATTTTTACCGTTTCGGGCGCGCGGCGCGTAAAAACGGCAACCAGCTCGGTATCGGAGTTTTGCGAAATGGCACATTCCACACCGCGGCCGAGATTTCCATATCCAACAATTCCTATGCGAATGCTCATAATAGACCTCCTTGTAGGTCTGAATTTTATACGCAATTATTGTAGCACAAAAGAGGGCAGATGTCAAGAATTTTTCTTGACATCATTTTTAATTTATGATAGAATATAAATAGAAAGGTAGGTGTGCCCAATGAAAAAGCCAACCAAAAACATCATCACGCGCGAAGCGATTGAAAAAAAGCTTCGTTCCGACAATACGGCAAGCCTGAAGGTTAGTGCTTTGGCTTTTTTTGCGGCTGCTCTTGTTGGCATCCTGGGGGTCGTGTTTTTTATTCCTTCCTTTTTTGAAGCACCTAATTTTGGCTTTGGTGTTCTTTTCTTTCTTTTTGCTATTGTTGGCACTGTGCCTGCTTGGGTTATGTTAGCAAGGCTTCTCAAGGATTTAATCGAGCGCAAGCACCTGGGAAACGGAGATGTTGAAATCGTTACGCGTCCGCTTCTATACAAGTCTCAAAAAGAGGTTCGTATATACTGTAACAAAAGAACAAGATGGCAAACAAGAAGCCTATTCCATTTTGAAGGATTTGATGAATTTTGGGCAAGCCCCGAAATGTATCAAAATTTTACTTGGGGAGACGAATTTTACATCGTTTATTATAAAGGAAGCAAAAAGGTAGAAAAAGTGTTCCCGCTGAAGATGTACGAGTATAAAGAATAATAAGAATAAAAACGGGCGAAGAGTGAATCGCCCCTACAATGAATTTTATAATATCCGTAGGGGCGACCATTGGTCGCCCGTTTTTCTTTTCGCGGTAATCGTTTACTTTCGGGCGGCGAAACGCCTCCCCTACAAAAGAACACGAATCATCGTAGGGGAGGGGTTACCCTCCCGTGTTTGTGTATAACAACTTTCTTAGCGACTAGGGTCTCGGTGGGTCTCACTGCGGTTCGGTCCTGCTCGCGTTCTGACAGTCCACCGGACTGTCATTCATTACGCTCACGCCGCTTCGCTACCCTGATTTCTTGCGATAGCAAAAGCGAGGTTTTACCTCGCATCGACTGTCTATCCGTGTGTAACGATTTTATTTTCGATACATTTGTGGGAGTGCTTTTTGGAGGGGTGCGGGGGGGGCG
>JBGVQK010000051.1:0-12259 GCA_045127455.1 Eubacteriales bacterium | reverse complement strand
TTTGACTGCGCTTTCTGAAACAGAAAATGACGCTCATTATAAGGACAAAATCATTAAAATGCTGGATGCGCTTTTTGACGGTAATGAAAGCGATTTTATTGCCGGGATACGCAAAAAAGCATCCAAGTAATTATTTGCCCCGCCTCGCGCGGGGCTTCGCTTTTGTGGACACAAAAGCAGTGCTTGTCAGGAAAAATAGACAGACTTTCGGGGCGCACAAACCAAAGGCTCCCTTGTGCAAAGGGAGCTGACGCCGAAGGCGGCTGAGGGATTGTTTTGAGTGAAAATCTAACATTTTACAATCCCTCCGTCACGGCAAGCCGTGCCACCTCCCTTTGCACAAGGGAGGCTGTCTTACCGCCCGACAGTACACCTGAAAGGTGTAACACACTATACCTTGCAGACAAGGCGTGTAAAAAGAAGTACGAACAAAACTGTCCGTACTCCTTTTGTATTTCGGTAGGTAAAACCTGCTTTATGGAAGACACACCTTGGTGGCTTTTTTATTGTTTTTTGCAAATTGTTGCACGATCTTCTCTTTTTTTCTTTTTTCTTCGACATTTTACAATCTTTGGCTTGACATAGCGCGCACAATAGATTATAATAAATGTGTCTTTGCAAAAATTAAATAACAAGGAGATGCACACCATGAAAAACGCAAAAAGAACACTCTTTGCATTGATAGCTCTTCTGCTTTTGACGAGCGTCCTTGCATCGTGTACCCCCGCTTCCGTTCTCGGATTACCTCTTCTCTTCCCCATGATGATGCCGGAAGATACAGGGTCTCCCGAAACAACACAGCCCGAACCCGAGGAAAACAATCCCCCCGCAAAGCCCTCTGTATTTGACGGCATTGAGTTCAGCGATGCCGCAACCGTAATCCCTATGGCTTTTGCTCTGGAAACCGGCAAAGTTTTGGATGGCACCTACACCCTGATGGGTCAGATCATCGAGTCCGACGGCTACAACAGCCAATACGGTGACATTAACGTTACCTTTGTTGTAGAGGGCTACGAGGAATACCCCATTTACTGCTATCAGATCAAAAAGGATGCCGACAAGATCGGCCTTGGCGACTATATTGCAGTTCGCGGTACCATTAAGAACTACAAGGGCACCATTGAATTTGACAAGCCCGAATTGCTCGCTTACGAGGACGGCGTGCTCCCTCCTTCTATTGATATCGAACCCAAGCCCGGAACGGGTCTTGCGCAAGGTTATAACGTAATTACCATTGCACAAGCCCTCGAAATTGCAAAGCTCGCCGGCGAGACCACCACCGAAAGATACTACATCCACGCAACCGTTGCTACCGTTACCAACTCGGCATACGGCGCTATGATCATTGAGGACGAAACCGGTTCTATTTCGGTTTACGGCACCTACAGTGAGGACGGCTCCGTCGGTTATGCAAGCATGACCGATAAGCCCAAGAAGGGTGACGAGGTTCTCCTTTCCTGCACTCTGCACACCTTTAAGAACAGCGCCGAGGTTCAAAACGCAAGAGTGATCAAGTTCAACAAGGTCGTTCTTGATGAGAGTGCTTACACCGAAATGACCATTGAGGCTGCCCGCTACGCAAAGGAAGGCGAGCTTGTTAAGGTTACCGGCACCGTTGCACAGATCACCTATGCCAGCGGCATGGTTCCCAACGGCATTTACCTCGTTGACGATACCAACTCCATTTACGTATTCGACGCTGACCTTGCAGCATCCGTTAAGGTTGGTCAAGCAGTCACCGTTCTTGCTTCCAAGACCTGGTGGATCCTTGATACCGAAACCGATCATGCAAGCAAGTTTGGCTACAAGGGCTGCAACCAGCTCTCCGACGCTTGGCTCCTCAAGACCAGCGGCAACGATATCAAGGTACCCGATTATTCCAAGCTTTCTTGGATAAAAGAGACCACCGTTAAGGATATCGTTAACACTCCCTTTGCCAACGACATCACCACCACTATTTACAAGGTAACCGCGCTGATCAAGGAATCTGTTGGCGCAGGCTTTACCAACTATTACGTCGACGATCTTGACGGCACCAGCGGCAGCTACGTTTACACCCAATGCAACGGTAGCGACCTTGATTGGCTCAAGAAATATGACGGCAAGATCTGCACCGTTTACCTCTCTGTAATCAATGCAAAGAGCACCGCAACCGGCTGCAACTGGCGTTTTAAGGTGCTTGACGTTATTGACGAAGGCTTCACCTTTGATAAGGCTGATGCTCCTCAATTCGCTATTGATTATTATGCAAAGGATCAATTCGAAGCAAAATACACCGCTGACCCCGCACAGGAGCTCATCACCTCTGTTTCCTCCGAGCTGCTCGGCTTCCAAGGTGTAACCCTTTCCTACTCCTCCGATAAGACCGACATCGTTTACTTTGAAACCGTTAACGGCAAGGTTATTATGCACTGCGGCAGTGTTTACGGTAAAGCGTACGTAACTATTACCGCAACCCTTGACGGCAAGACCGCCACCAAGGTTGTTGAAGTAGAAAACGCAGAAGCTCCCAAGGTTGACTATATTACCGTAGCAGACGCAATTGCAGCTGACGAGGATACGACCGTTACCGTTAAGGGTATCGTTGGTCCTTCCCTCGTTAACCAATCGGGCTTCTATCTCTTTGGTGAGGACGGCAGCATGATCGCTGTCAGATTGATCAATAAAGAGTTGTTCTCCTCCATCAGCATTGGTAACGAAGTAATCATTCAAGGTATTCGTGAGCGTAAGGTAGACGACGACAAGAGAGACAGCCGCTACGGTCAAACCTGCATTATGGATGCAGAGATCGTGCTCAACAACAAGGGCAACCACAAATACTCCGATGCAAAGTTTGTAACCGGCATGACTGTTAAGGAATTCTACGAGCTTGATGCAAAAGTTGACTACTCCACCACCGTATTCATTTTAACGGGTACGATCAAGTTCCCCAGCGGCAACGGCCAAGTATCCATCAACGATGCAAACGGCAACTCGGTTGGCTTCTATTCAAGCGGTTCTAACCAATACAGCTTCTTGAAGCAATTTGAAGGTCAAGAGGTTACAGTAGAGGTTGCTGCTTGTAACTGGAACAACAAGACCTACTGGAGAGGCTGCGTGCTTGCAGTTCGCCTCGCTGACGGCAGCAAGATCTTGAACGAGCTCAACTTTACCACCAACTGATCTTAAAAATCAAATAAAATTGGAGCATCCGCCAATGGCGGATGCTCCTTTTTTCGTTACGTGGCGCGTTATTCAGCGGTTTCTCTGTATTCCTTTGGCGTTTTTCCCGTGTGCTTTTTAAAAAGCTTGGAAAAATACTGCACGTCCATAATGCCGCAATGCAGGGCTACTGTTTGAATTTGCAATCTCGTTGTTGTTAAAAGGTGTGCCGCGTGCTTCATTCTCTTCTCCCTGACGTATTCGGTAACTGTTTTGCCGATCTCCTTTTTAAAAACCGTGGCAAGGTATCCCTCACTCACGCCTTGCGCAGCGGCAATGTTGGCAAGCGTTAAGGGAGCCGAAAAATCCGAGTCGATCAAAAGGATCGCCTTTTGCACGGTGGGAGAATAGTGGCGAATAGAGTGCTTTCGCACCAGGCGGCAATAGGAGAGAAACATTTCGTTCATAAGCGCCGGGAATGCGGAAAGAAGTGAGATATCTTCAATTTTGCGAGCAAAATCAGATGAGATGCGGTCAAGGTATACCGGGTGCACGCCGCCGTTTTCGGCCGCCTTTCGCAGTAGCGTATTCATAATAATGCTATAATTTTTGGCGCTGCGCAGGGGAGACGAGCTGCGCATTTCAAGAGGCATTGCCGTAAAGCCCGAAAGAAACTGCTTTTCCTTGTGGATCTGCCCAAGCGTGACCGCGCGGATCATTTCATTTTCAAATTTATAACGCGTTTCAAGTACCTTCATGTTGGCAAGATGCTCATCAAAGCTATCGGTTCGGGGGGCAACGTTTAAAAGTGAAGCGGGAATATGATGCTCGCGGTTTACGTCGACCACCGCAAACGAGGGGCGGTGCCAGACGCGCTCGCAAAAGGTCTCGAGCATAACAAACAGCAAGTTGGTGTCGCGCAAAACAGGTAATGAAGCGTAATATTCGCGTAGCGTGCGTTGCATTTGCGGCGAAAGTCCGTACTCCTCGCTCATTTCCAAAAGTTCCTCCTCAGAGATTGGAGCTGCAAGATATGGGCCAACCAAAAGCACCTTTTGCTCCTCGCTTTTGGGCAAGAGCAGATAGACCCACGCGCGGCGGTAAACATCGGTTTGCTTGTAAAAGGTGTATGGCATCAGCGATTGCGGAAAAAGCTTTTGCAGGGACGTATCGTTTTGGTCGATATTGCTTTGAAGAGGGTTGACCTCGCGCAGCTCATAAAACCGAGACTCCCGAATGCAAGAAAGCGTTACGTGACTTTTTTGAAACGTATCACGCAGCAGTTCCAGCTCCTGTTGGTATGGCAAAACGATCCCTCCTTTTGCGTCATTTGCTACTATTTTTTCGTCGTTTTTCTTAATTATAACATAATATTTATATATTTTCAATGATTTTTGCACAAAAAGATTAAAAAAATACAATTTTTGATGAAAATTTTACTCACGCTAAAATAAGAAAAGCTTTATAATAAGATATGATGGATAAAAGCCGAAACTTTGGCTTCCTTCACAAAAACAAAATATTAGAAAAGAGGAAAACCACAATGAAAAAAGCACCTCAGCTTGACGCCAACGGCAAGCGCAAGTTTGGCATTCGCGACAAGCTCGCTTATGCTGCCGGCGACCTTGGTTGCAACATGAGCTTTAGCCTTAAGGGCACAGTTCAAACCTTCTGGCTTGTTTACATGATGATGGAAACAGGTCTGTTCTCGATCCTTCTCCTTCTCGTTCAAGCGTGGGACGCAATCAACGACCCGCTCATCGGCTCTCTTATCGACAACGACAAGAGAAAGTACAAGATGGGCAAATACAAGACCTACATCTTTGTCGGCGCTTGCGGCCTTCTCGTTGGCGGCGCTGCAGTATTCCTTCCCTTCCCCGGCGCAAACACTGTTGTTAAAGCAATTCTCTTCGTTCTCGGTTACATCGTTTGGGATGCTGCCTACACTATGGCAAACGTTCCTTACGGCACTATGCTGAACATCGTTACTACCGACGATCAGGAAAGAGCTTCTCTCTCCGTATTCAGATCCATCGGTGGCGCAGTTGGCGGCATGCTCCCCGGCATCGTTCTTCCTATGCTCATCTGGCAAAAGGTTAAGTACGACGGAACCACCAGCTTCCTTGATAAGATCGAAATTCCCGAAGGCGCAGAAAGCGCATTCGCTCCCGAAAACTTCCACAAGAACCCCCTTACCGGTGAAGCTTACCAAACCGGTGATGCAGTGCTCAGCCCCCTGACCGGTGGTGAACTCGAGATCCTCCTTGGTGACAGAGTATTTATTGGCGCTTTGATTATGGGCGTTATCGGCTTCATCTTCTTCATGCTGATGATCAAGAACATCACCATTCGTGGCGATGAGTACGCACAGCTCAACGCTGAAGGCGAAAAGGTTAACCTCATTAAGTCCTTCGGTACCTTTATGAAGAACCGTCCCGCAGTTGGTTGCACCATTGCAGCTATGGGTATGTTCCTTGGTATGCAATCCGCATCCACCGCTAACACCATCATGTTTGCTACCCACTTTGGTCAAGCATCCCTCTCCGGCCTTGTTATGATGGTTGGCTTCCTCCCCATGTTCATCTTTATGCCCTTTGCTACCAAGCTTGTTAAGAAGTACGGTAAAAAAGAGGTTGCTTCTATCGGCTCTATCGCAGGCCTGATCGGTGGCGCAATCCTGCTTATCTTCCCCCTGTGCCCCAAGAACGTTCAGCTCCCCATTTACATGGTTGGTCTCGTATTTTTCGGACTCGGCATGGGCTTCTACAACTGCGTATCTTGGGCTATGATGGGTGATGCTATCGATTACCAAGAATGGAAGTTCGGTCAAAGAGAAGAAAGCGTTGTTTACGCACTTCACTCCTTCTTCCGTAAGCTTGCTCAGGGTGTTGGCCCCGCAGCTGTTATCGCTATTATGGGTACTTCCCTCATCGGTTACGACTCCGCACTCGGCACCATCGGTCAATCTGCTCAGACCGCAGCTAACCTCTGCTGGCTCGTTGCAGGCTTGTACATGTTCAGTGCAGTTTGCCAATTCGTAGGCGTATTCCTCATTTACAACATTGACAAGAAGACTCTTGCTACAATGAAGGCAGATCTCGCAGCTCGTCATAATGAAGCTGCTGTTGAGGCTCCCGCAACTGAGGAAATCGAGGCTTAATCTTCTGTAACATCTCCGGCGTCCGACTGTAATAGACGGTCGGGCGCCGTTTTAGGGAAATATTCCCTGCTCCATACCTTCCACCAACTGTAATTGAAAGGAAATAAACATCGTGAGAAACATTGTTAATTTGAACAAAGATTGGTTGTTTGTAAAAGACAGCACCGATATCGCTCTCCGTCAAGGCGAGAGCGTCAATCTTCCCCACTCTTGGAATGCGATCGACGGTCAGGATGGCGGCAATGATTACTTCCGCGGTCATTGCGTTTACCACAAGACGCTGAAAAAGGCTGACCTGCCCGCTGCAGACCTTTATTACCTTGAGCTGCGCGGAACCAACTCTTCTGCTGACGTTTACGTTGGCGGCGAAAAGCTCGCTCACCACGACGGCGGTTACTCTACTTGGAGAGTAAACATCACCGAAAAGGTCGCTGATGAGACCGAGATCGCGATTGTTGTTGAAAACACCATCAACGAGACTGTTTACCCCCAAATGGCAGACTTCACCTTCTACGGCGGTATCTACCGTGACGTAAACCTCATTGCCGTAAGCAAGTCTCACTTTGACCTTGACTACTACGGTGGCCCCGGCCTCATGATCACTCCCACTATTGAGGGCAAGGATGCAAGCGTTGAGGTTCAGGTATTCGTTAAGGATATGACTCCCGCACAAAAGCTGGTTTACACCATTTACGATAAAGAAGAAAACGAGATCGACAAGATCGAGAGCACCGATACAAAGGTAACCTTCTCCATTAAGGACGTTCACCTGTGGCACGGCCGCCGTGATCCTTACCTCTACTGCTGTGAGGTCGAGATCGTTGAAAACGGCGAGGTAGTTGATAACGTATGCAACCGTTTTGGTTGCCGCAGCTTCAAGATCGACCCCAACAACGGCTTCATCCTCAACGGTGAAGAATATCCCCTGCGCGGTGTATCCCGTCACCAAGACAGATGGGGCGTCGGTAACGCTCTGCTCCCCGAGCACCACGAGGAGGATATGGACCTCATTTGCGAAATGGGTGCTACCACCATTCGTCTTGCTCACTATCAACACGACCAATACTTCTATGATCTGTGCGATGAGCGCGGTCTGGTTATTTGGGCAGAGATCCCCTACATCTCTCGCCATATGCCTACCGCTCGCGAGAACACCGTCACACAAATGAAGGAGCTCGTAACCCAAAACTACAACCACGCATCCATCGTTGTTTGGGGTCTTTCCAATGAGATCTCCATCGGCGGCTCTACCGAGGACTTGCTTGAAAACCACCGCATCCTCAACGACCTCTGCCACGAAATGGACAAAACACGTCCCACCACTATCGCCGCAGTTTCGATGTGCAAAATGGATGATCCCTATCTCCTCATCCCCGACGTTGTTTCCTACAACCACTACTTTGGTTGGTACGGCGGTGACACCACCATGAACGGCCGTTGGTTCGATAAGTTCCACGAGACGCACCCCAACATTCCGATCGGCTGCTCCGAGTACGGCTGCGAGGCGCTCAACTGGCACACCAGCAACCCCAGACAGGGTGACTACACCGAGGAATATCAAGCATACTATCACGAAGAGCTCATCAAACAGCTCTTTACCCGCAAATATATGTGGGCTACCCACGTTTGGAACATGTTCGACTTTGGTGCCGATGCAAGAGCTGAGGGCGGAGAGAACGGACAAAACCACAAGGGCCTTGTTACCATGGACCGCAAGTATAAGAAGGACTCCTTCTATGCTTACAAGGCATGGCTCGTATCTCCCGAGGAGGATCCCTTCGTTCACCTGTGCGGCAAGCGTTACATCGACCGTGTTGAGGACGTTACAAAGGTAACCGTTTACTCTAACCTGCCCGAGGTTGAGCTCTTTGTAAACGGCGAAAGCGTTGGCAAAAAGACCGCAGAAGATCACTTCTTCTACTTTGAAGTTAAAAACGTTGGTGAGAGCACCATCGTTGCAAAAGCAGGAGACTGCACCGACGAGGGCAAGATCCGCAAGGTTGAAGAGATGAATATGGACTACGTCCTGCGCGAGGTTGGCGCTGTGCTCAACTGGTTTGACGTTGTTGAGATCGAGGGCAGATACTCGCTTAACGACAAGATCTCCGATATTATGCAATCCCTGCACGGCAAGCTTTGGTTCGCTTCTATGGGTCTCAAGCTCAAAAAGAAGATGGATGCAGGCAAGAAGAGCAACAAGGGCGAAAAGAAATCCGGCGGATTTGAGGTCGACCTTAAGGGCGGCGCTATGGGCGGCATGATGCAAATGCTCGGCGGCTTTAGCGTTCTTCGTCTTACTAGTATGATGGGTATGATGAACGTCTCCTTCACCAAGGAAGAACTGCTCGACCTCAACAAGCAGCTCAACCGCATCAGAAAGCCCAAGAACCTTAAATATTAATATCTCACTTGAGTGCCCGACCGCGCGGTCGGGCACTCTTTTTGACGAATTCTATTGACAAGTAGCCCAAAAAGTGTATAATAGAAGTGTCACTCTTATAAAATCAAGGAGAAATGCTATGAAAAAGTTTTTTGAAGAATTCAAAAAATTTGTCACGCGCGGAAACGTAGTGGATATGGCAGTTGGTGTTATTGTTGGTAGCTCTTTTACCGCCATCGTTAACGGGCTCGGCAATTTTATCCTCAAGCCCATCATCAACTGGCTGCTTGCCCTTATTTTTGGCAAAAACTCTCTTTCTGAGGTGTTCACCTTCCTGACCCGTGTAGATAAGGTACAAGACGTTTTGGATGCTGACGGAAACGTCATTGGTACCGAGGTCGTTCCCGACCTGACACAGTCCATTTACATAGACTGGGGCGCATTTATCAATGCCGTTATCAATTTCTTCTTGGTTGCATTTGTTCTCTTTACACTTGTAAAAATCATCAATGCTGTTCGCGATAGCAGTGCTGCATTAGAAAACAAAATCGCAGATGGCATTCCCACCAAGGCTGAGCGCAAGGAAATGAAGGCGCGCGGCATTAAGATGAGTGATACCGATGCCGTTGCCGCTTTTATGGCGGAAAAGAAGCGTTTGGAAGAGGAAGAAGCCGCTCGCGTTGCCGCCGAGGCAGAAGAGCAGGCACGCCTCGAGCGTGAAGCCAACCCCACCACTGAAGATCTCCTTAAACAGATTTTGGAACAGATGAAGAAATAAATTTTGCAAACAGAAAAGGCAGTGCCAAGCACTGCCTTTTCTGTTTGTATTATCACTCTTTTATAAATGCAAGAATATCTTTTACAACCTCATCGTAGGAAACGTCGTTGAGGATCTCGTGGCGGACGCCGTCGTAAATTTTGCAGGTGGCGTTAATGCCTGCCGCCTGCAGATGCTCGTGAACGTAACGAACACCCTTGCCGTAATCTCCTACGGGGTCGTCGGCTCCTGCTACCAAGAGCATGGGAACGTCCTTGGGTAGGTTTTTGTACCACTGTGCGCGGTTGGATTCCTTTGTCAGGGTGATCAGGTCTCCCATTGCGCTAACGGTAAATTTAAAGGTGCAAAGCGGGTCTGCATTGTAGCGCTTGCGGATTTCCTCATCGGTGGTGAGCCAAGGGTTGGGATCCTCGGGCGTGCCGCCGCCAAAGCGATCGTTGTAGCTACCAAATGCGATATTATCGAGGAGCTTGGAAATGTGATGATCTCCGCGCAAGAGCTTGGTAAGACCGATCAAAGCAAGTCCCGCGCCTGCCGCAGGGTTCGGTCCACCCGTACCCATAATGATCAAACGGTCGGGGTGAACGCACATTTCGGTGGCAAGGCGCACGATAAACGAGCCCATACTATGCCCCATCAGCACGTAGGGGAGCTCCTTGCCCTCGATGCCAAATTCAGCCATAGCGGCTTCAGCATAACGGTGAACGTCCTGCACCATAAGGCTCCAACCGCCTTTTTTTGCAATGTAGCCAAGCTCGCTTGCATCGTTAACGGTGTGTCCGTGGCCGAGATGATCGTAGCCAAAACAGATCCAACCATTCTCTGCCATCTCGCGCATAAAGCGTTCGTAACGGCCAATGTATTCGGTCATACCGTGAACCACGTGGAAAAATCCAACCGGCTCTACCTCGGGCAAAAAGACCACGCCCGCAAGCTGATGGATACCGTTGCTTGATAAAACCTTATATTCCTGTTTTTGAATTGCCATAATTATTCCTCACTTTCCGAAAAGGTACGGCAAGCCTTAATGGCGCGATGCCAGCCTTGCATACGCTCTTTGCGTGCCGCCTCGTCAATGGCAGGCTGATAGACCGTGCCTGCACCAAGCTTGTTTTTGAGCTCCTCTCTGCCGTGGAAGAAATCCACCGCAAGGCCTGCGAGATAAGCCGCTCCCGCCGCGGTTGCCTCGGGGTTGGCCGAACGCAGAACCTCAATGCCCGAAAGGTCGCTTTGCATTTGCATGAGCAGTCCGTTTGCAGAGGCACCGCCGTCAACACGCAGACTGTGAATTTTATGCGACTCGCCAACAACGCCTTGCATATCGGCATTCATTGCCGCAAGCAGATCCTCGCTTTGATATGCGATCGACTCCAGAGCCGCGCGAATGATGTGGTTTTTGCCCACGCCTGCGCTGAGCCCCACAATAGTTCCGCGTGCGCGCGCATCCCAATAAGGGGTACCAAGACCCGTGAACGCGGGAACGAAATACACGCCGCCGCAATCATCAACCTTTTTGGCAAAATATTCGCTATCTTTGGCATCGTGAATAAGCTTCATTTCATCGCGCAGCCAACGAACGACCGCGCCTCCGATGAATACGCTACCCTCAAGGGCGTATTCAATGGGCTTACCCGCCTCGGTTGCGGCAATGGTTGTGAGCAGCCCGTGTGTGCTGTGAATGGCACTCTCACCCGTGTGCGTGAGCAAGAAGCAGCCCGTGCCGTATGTATTCTTGGCCTCTCCCTCTTCAAAGCATCCCTGCCCAAAGAGAGCCGCCTGTTGGTCACCTGCAATACCCGCAATGGGGAGCTCGGCACCCATACATTCAAAATATCCGTAAACCTCGCTGCTGCTGCGAATTTCGGGAAGCATCGCACGCGGAATGTCAAGGATCTCGAGCATTCCCTCATCCCACTCACCTGTGTGAATGTTGCAGAGCATCGTACGCGAAGCGTTGGTGAGGTCGGTAACGAATACGCGCCCCTCGGTCAGCTTCCAAGTCAACCAGGTGTCAACCGTGCCAACCATCAGCTCTCCCGCCTTGGCGCGCTCGCGTGCGCCCTCTACGTGATCGAGGATCCATTTGATCTTGGTGCCGCTGAAATAAGGGTCAAGACGCAGACCCGTTGTGTTGCGGACGTATTCTGCGTGCCCTGCACGCTCGAGCTCCTCGCAGGTGTCGGTCGTGCGACGGCATTGCCAAACGATGGCATTGTAGATAGGTCTGCCCGTGGCACGCTCCCAAACGATGACCGTTTCACGCTGATTGGTAATGCCCACAGCCGCGATCTCCTCGGGCGAGATGCCGCTCTTGGCAATACACTCGGTCAGCGCCGCGTATTGGTTTGCGTAAATATCCATCGGGTCTTGCTCTACCCAGCCCGGGGCGGGATAGATCTGCGCAAATTCGTGTTGAGCCATTGAAACGATGCGGCTATCGCGATCAAACAGTATCGCGCGCGCGCTGGTCGTGCCCTCATCCAGAGCAAGAATGTATTTTTTCATATTTCCTCCGATCTGCCTATGCGGCAAACAGATTTTGGTAAAGAGTCTATATTTATTATAACATTATAATGGGTGGGGTGTCAAGTGTATTTTTCTCAAAGTCCATTCTCATTATTTGCCGCAAAACAACTCTCTTAGCGGATAGGGTCTCGGCGGTGTCTGGCCGCACGCGACAGCAAAAGCGAGTGACTCACTCGCGCCGACTGTCTATTTGCAAACTAACAATGCGATTTGGATGATTTTGTTAGAAAGTTTTTGAGGGGGTGTGGGGGTACTTTTATCAAAAACTTACCCC
>JBGVQK010000050.1:0-3262 GCA_045127455.1 Eubacteriales bacterium | reverse complement strand
AAGTACCCCCACAAAAATTCCCCTATTTCATCCTCTTTGCCACCAAAGCGCGCAACCCCTTAAGGAGTGCGGGCGCATTGAGAGCGCAGATGGTGATAACACACAAAAGTGTCCACCAAATGCGACCCGTGACGTCGAGCGTCATAATAGCGGCTGCCCCGAGGAGCAAAGCGGTGCTAATGCAAAGGCGAGGCAGGCAAAGCTTAAACGGAATGATGCGCGGTGCATCAACAAGACGCAAAACAAGCACCAAGGCATAGCTTGCAAGGGTTGCGATTGCCGCACCGAGCGCGCCAATGGTGGGAATGAGCCACAAGTTAAGCGCGATATTCGTCAGCGCCCCAACAAGAGCGGTGACAAAGGAGTGGCTGCTCTTCTTTCGCACAAGGTAAACACTTGCAAGGAAGGAAACGAGCGCTTCGAGCGTTGCCGCACAAAGGAGTGTGGGCATATATCTCCACGCCTCAAAAAAGGTGACGTTCAGTAGCAATTTGGAAAGGAACCGCGAGAGCAAAATAAGCCCTGCGCCGCCGATCATAATGACCGACAAGAATGCTTCCCACACGCGAGAATAAAAATGCGAGCAAGCCGTCTCATCCTTTTCTTCGCTTACGGCAGAAAACTGCCACGCCTGCAAAAAGATGCCTGCAACAAGGTTGACGATGGTGGGAATTTTATACGCCGCCGCATACACACCGTTGACGCTCTCGCCCCAAAAGTAGGTGACCATTGCGCGGTCGGAGAGGTCGGTGATGAGCCAACAGAGCGTGGTGGGGATCATTGGCAAGCTGAAGCGGAGCAGATCTTTCATCAATCGACGGTCGACATTGCGAAGCGAGAACACGCGCCACAGCTTTGCGCGCCACACGATAAAAGCGGTGGTGAGCAGATTGCCAACGATAACAGAGAGAACGTACCCTTCGACGCCCATTCCCAGCACGAACAAAAACAGAACGTTGCAAGCAATGGTTAGGGCTGTATTGAGGATCCCCTGCCCTGCAAAAAGCGTTGTACGGTCAATGGCACGCAGATATTGCGCGCAAACGGCTTGCAGATCGGCAAAAAAGACGTAGAGAACAACGAGCCACACGTACGGTCTGCAATATGGAATCAAAAACAGGAGCGGTGAGAGGAGCAAAAAGCCGCCAAGTCCTATTCCCAACAGGGCTACGGACGAGGAAAAGACCTTTGTTTGGTCTGCTTCTCGCTCTGCCGCAAAGCGGAAAATACCTGTGCTAACACCGACGCAAGCAATGGGAATGAGAAAGTTGGCAATGCCCGTGATCATCTCTGCTGCTCCGTATTCGGCGGTGGTGAGCCACGCCGTGTAGAGCGGCATCAACAAAAAGACGAGCAATTTTGAGCCAAACGTTCCAATGCCTAAAATAACGGTGTTAGAGGCGAGTTTTTTATACTTGTTCATTTTTTCTCTTTGTAGTCGGTTGCGGTGTCAACCTCGCCGTTGCCGTCGGTATCAACGTAGATCGTATCGATCGTACCGTTGCCGTCGGTATCCACAAAAACGCGGTTGCCCGTTACGTTTTGGCTCTTTTTGATAACCACGTACATCGCAATGAGATAAACGATGCTCAAAATAATGAGTCCAACGCCTGCGATGTCAAAAAGGACGTCAATGGTTTTAGCGGGGCCGAGCAAAAGGAGAATAACGCCAATAATAAGCTTGGGCGCCTCGGTTTTCAGGCGCGCTTGTTTATCGGTGGCGTTTGCAATTGCCAAAACGGGTTGCGCGATCATCACAATGCCCACAACAATGAGCAAAATGCTGCTATGCCAAAAGAGCATCAAAAAGCCTGCAACCACCATAAGAGCCGTGCAAACCAAGCTGACACTCCCCACCTTGGTGTGACGGAGCGGCAACAGAGAAATGAGTGCGGGGAGACTGACAACAATGGTTACAATACCCATAATAAAAAAGACAACGTCAAGCAAAAAGCCAACGGGAATAACGATTAAAAGAAGCCCGATCAGCGCGCCAATGCCCGCGACTGTTAAGGATGCGCGCGAAAAGCCGCGGCGTATATTTTTCATATTCATATCATCTTCCTCCATTTTCAATAAAGCGTGCAAAAATCAAGTGTTCCACGTCGGGGTGCACGATGTCCTCAAGCGGCTCACCCGCCATTAAGCGGCGGCGCACCTCGGTGGAGCTGATGTGCTCGACCGCGCTCTTTGCGCGTATCATTTCGGTACGGAAGCGCGGATTGTGCGAGGAATTCCAATCAGCCATGTGCAATTCGTAATCGTAATCGTGCTGATTTCTCCACCCCTTGCACACAACGTCAGCACCCAATCGGTCAAAGAGATCGATCAAAAGTCCGCTCTCGGCAATCACGCGCACGTTGGAAAGCTCCTTTACGGTCTCCTCGGCAATAGAGAGTCGCGTATTCATATCGAACAGATATTTCTTGGAGCGGTTGACCATAACCGCCACCACGACCTCGTCGTAACGACGGGCAACCGTTTTGATGAGCTCCAAGTGCCCAAGCGTCATCGGGTCAAAGCTACCGGGTACAATAGCAAGGCTCATTCCACACACTCCCCTTTCTCTAAAATGGTCACGCACGCCGCGCCGTAACGCGCCACACGTCGAATGCTAAATTGATTTTTCAACTCTTCGTTGCCGCCAAAAACGTCGCCCTCGTTCGCACTCTCGCAAACGATGATGCCGCCCTCGGCAAGCAGATCCTTTTCAATCAACTCTGCGAGAACCCTGGGCAAAAATCCACCCGCGTATGGGGGGTCAAGAAAGATGAGTTCAAATCTCTCCTTCCCCGCCAAGCGTCGCAGCACAGGCTTCCAATCGGTGGAAAAAATCTCACACGCATCTGTAAAATGCGTTTTTTCGACGTTTGTGCGAATGACAGAGACCGCATCTCTTGACGAGTCGTTAAAGACCGCCTTTTTGGCGCCTCTGCTGAGTGCCTCAAGCCCAAGCTGCCCCGATCCTGCAAACAAATCGAGCACTCTTGCACCTGCGATCTCGTTCTGCAGCATCGAAAAAACCGCTTCTTTCGTTCTCTCTGCCGTCGGTCTCGTTGCCTCCCCCGCCAGCGTATTCAGTTTTGTTCCTCTTGCTTTTCCTGTAATGATTCGCATAAGTGCTCCTTTTTTTTGTGGGGTAAATTGTTGGAAGAAGTTCCCCCACACCCCCTCAAGAACTTCCTGACAAAAATATATAAATAGAATTCGTTAGTTTACGGACAGACGGTCGGCGCGAGGTAAAACCTCGCTTTTGCTGCCG
>JBGVQK010000049.1:0-40388 GCA_045127455.1 Eubacteriales bacterium | reverse complement strand
CGCGCGCCCCCGGCCCCCCCCCCCCCCCCCCCCCCCCCCCCCCCCCCCCCCCCCCCCCCCCCCCCCCCCCCCCCCCCCCCCCCCCCCCCCCCCCCCCCCCCCCCCCCCCCCCCCCAGTCAATCATTTTCAATTATAAGCCATAACCATCATGTGGGTCAGGGCGATAGCTTCGTCCATGCCGCAACCGTCAAGGATCTCTCCTTTGGCAAATTGGATGATGGGAAGGTCTTGGTCGGGAGATGCAGGAACCTCAACGGGCTTGCCACGGGTGGCTTGCGTGCGTTTGACGATGTGAGGAACGGCATAGTCATCCTCCATGCGAACATAGCCCTTCTCTCCGTGTACCTCAAAAACAATGGGAGAACAGTTGGAGCAGAAGCCGGTCTCGTTAATGGCAATAGCGCCACCTTCAAAGGACATTACCGTAACGGCATTGTCTTCAACACCGTCGGTGTTCTTTGCGTTGGCATCGGGGTTCTCGCAAGCGAGCGTGAAGGCAGAGGATGCCGAAACAGGCATACCGAGCAGCCAATGAATAAGATACATTCCGTGCGCGCCAAGGTCGATCATGGCACCGCCGCCGCACTCTTTTGCGTTGTAGAAGTGCGTGGGCAACCAGTTGTTGATGCTGCCCGAGTGGCAGTTGCGGAAGCGCACGTAGTTGACTTTTCCAAGCTCGCCGCTGTCCACAACTTCTTTAACGGCAATGCGAGAGCCGAGATATTTTTGGAAGAGAGAAATGGTGAGTGTAACGCCGTTCTTTTCTACTGCATCTTTCACGCGGAGCGCCTCTTCGTCGGTCAGGGTCAAAACCTTCTCGGTAAATATGTGCTTTTTTGCGTTTGCAATGCGAACAAGATCGGCGGCGTGGTCGCAGGATGCGGAGCAAACGATAACGCCCTCTGCATCACTTGCCAAAAGCTCCTCGGGTGTTGCAAAGCGGTAAAGACCGAATTCCTTTGCATAGTCCTCTGCCAGAGCGTCGTCTTTTTCATAAAAACCGATCACCTCGCCGTGGGCTTGCGCCTTGCGGGTGTAGTCGGGGGCGTGGACGTGCCAAACGCCAAATACTGCTATCTTCATGCAAAGTAAACCGGCTTACCGGTCTTGGAGGACTCGTAGATCGCCTCAAGAATTTCGGAAACGACAAGTGCTTGCTTGGGAAGAACAACGGGCTCGGTGTCCTCAATAATGGAGCGGATCCAGTTAGCGGCCTCAACGTCGATTGCGTTGGAGGATGCGCCGCTGTAGAATGCTACGCCGCCTGCACTTGTGTCAACCTTGGTTTCGGTTTGACGGTCGAACTCGATCTTGTTGATCTTGAGGACGTTGTTCTTAATTTGCAGACCCTCTTTGCTGCCGCAAAGGGTGCAGCTGCCCTCTTCGATGGGTTCGCTGGTGTTGAGCGCCCAGCTGGTTTCGAGCATAATGGTGGCACCGTTCTTCATGCGAATGAACGCGCAAGCAGCCTCTTCCAGAGGAGTGGTGCTAACGCCGTTGTCGCCCCAAATGTTGCCTGCCTCGGGATGCTCGAGCTTTTTGTGGGTCTTACCAACAACCATTTCGGGCTCGTAGTTGTTCATCAGGTAAAGGGTGAGGTCGAGAGAGTGGGTTGCGATGTCGATGATGGGACCGCCGCCTTGTGCTTCGGCATCAAGGAATACGCCCCAGTTGGGAGTGCCGCGACGGCGGATAGCATAGCAGTTTGCGTAGTAGATCTCGCCAAGAGCGCCGGACTCGATGTATCTCTTTGCATAAATGCTTTGCGGCTTTTGACGGTGTTGATAACCAATGGTCAGCTTTTTGCCGGTAGCAACTGCAGCTTCGTACATTCTGCGAGCGTCAGCAGCGGTCTTTGCCATGGGCTTTTCGCACATAACGTGCTTGCCTGCATAAAGAGCATCAACGGTGATCTGTGCGTGCTCGCGGTTGGGAGTGAGAACGTGAACGACCTCGATCTCCTCATCCTTGAGCAGCTCCTTGTAATCTACGTATACCTTTGCGTCGGGTGTGCCGTATTTTGCACAAGCCTTTTCGGCTCTTTCGGGAATGATGTCACAAAATGCAACCATTTTTGCGTTGGGAATACGAGAAAGTGCGGGCATATGCTTGCCGTTGGCAATGCCGCCGCATCCGATAATACCGATTTTTACGATTCTTTCCATGATTTTTCTCCTTTTTTGTTATCTTTTTTAGGTCACGCCACACACTCTCGGGCGTTTTGCGAAAAAATCTCGACTATTTCTGATTTTATTATAGACTTTTCCCAAAATAAATGCTATAATAGAATTGCCACAAAATATAACAAATTTGTCCTGCGAGGAAAAAGTGATATGAACATTAACCAAATTCACGTGGAGCTGCCAAAGATCGTTGGCGACGGAACCGAATTCTTTTTGCAATCCACGCCGCCCGCGTCTGTTGCTTGCGCGGCACACGTTCACAAAGCCGTAGAGCTTTTATACGTTAAAAACGGCTCTTATACCGTTCTTCTTGACGGTGTGGAATATGAGATTAAAAAGGGCGATCTCGTGCTTTTTTGCTCCAATGCCATTCACCACGTTTTCACAAAAAATTTGCCCGAGAATGAATACTACGTCATTAAGATCTCGCCCGCTTTCTTTTTGCAGTTCTCCACCCAAGAAGAGGGCGCGGAATACGTTATGCGCTTTGCCATTAACCGCAAAGGCAGCAAAAGCATTTGGACGCGAGAGGAGCTTGAGGGCACTCCCCTCTACGCGGCTTTGCAATCGCTGATAGCCGAGCACGAGGGCAAAAAATATGCATCACAGGTGGCAACCAAGCTCAAAATTATGGAGCTCTTGGTCGAGATCTTGCGCAGCGACTCCCCTGCAGACGAAAAAACGCCGCATAATCAAACGGCGGCGCTCATTTATAACACGATGGTCTACGTTCGCAACCACTACACCGAGGATATGGACGAGCGCGAGCTTGCCAAAAGCCTTGGTATGAGTTACAGTTATTTTTCGCGCAGCTTTAAACGAGTAACGGGTATGACCTTTAAGCAATACCTCAACCGCACGCGCGTCAATCAAGCGGAAAAAATGCTCTGCCGTGGGAGCGCATCGGTCAGCGAGGTCGCCACACGATGCGGATATAACAGTATTTCTTACTTTATCAGCGTTTACAAAAGTATCACAGGTAAAACGCCCTATCAAAGTTTGCAGCAAACCAATCCCGAAAGAAAAGGACGGACTTCGTAAAAGTCCGTCCTCTTTTTATGTAATTATTCTGTGTCGGTAGGTGTTTGCTCGGGGGTGCTTTCGGAAGTCTCTGTGGGAACGTCCTCAATAACGATCTCCTCTGCATTTTTAAATGCTGTAAAGGGAATCTCGACCACAGGTCTGAGCGTTTCGTAAGCGTTTGCCTTAGTTGCCATGTAGTAGGGTTGGATCCAAATGTAGGCAATGCCGCAGGTCAGAGCACCCAGAAGCTCCCAACCGATAAAGGAAAGATCGAGAACAAAGAGCTCCATTTTGTGACCGTCGGTCATCGCCATAGATTCCTTAATGCACTCTCTTGCACTCTTTCCCTTGTTGTCGGCAAGGATGTAGAGCGACATCGAGTAGGAATAGCTCTTAACGATGCCGGGGATGATGAAGAGCAAGGACCACAGGAAAGTGTAAAGACCAACCAGGAAGGTAACCTTAAAGGCGCTGAAGAAATCGTCAAAGCCCGAGAAGGAATCCTTTGCGTCGGGCTTCAAGCCGCGAATGACCATCAGATATACGCGAACAAGGCTGAGGGAAAGCGCGGGGGTAACGATGATAGTGACCGCATACCCTGCAAAGGGGATAAATCCTGCCAAAAGGCTTGCGGCAAATGCAACGGCACCAACGATCAGGGTGATCAAAAACAGAATACCGATCTTACCTTGGATCTGTTCTTTTGCTCTTGCTTTTAATTCTTGTCTGTTCATAGTAGTCTCCTTAAATATATTTGTTTTTTGGGTACACGTGGTGTTATTTTGCTTCGATGCGCTTGTTGTAATCCTCGCACAGGAGGTTCATAGCGGTGCAAAGCTTGTGGAAATAGATGTACGGGCCGACGATGATAAACGAGCCGAAGAAATACCAGCCCCAAAAATCGCTCATGCTAAAATCACTCTCAATGCCGCGATCCGCCAGCGCTTCCTCTATACGACTTGCCAACTCGTGTTGCCAAAAAATCATAACGGCAGAAAACGTAAAATATGCAATGATATACGCAACACCGTAACTCATCATTTTGCCACGTTCTCTTGTAGGGGAAATCTTTTCAAGCTCGTAAGAAATTGGCATAAAGAAGAAAATACTGTAAATGCCAAACGTCAGCAAGCTAAAAAGCATCAACTTCCACATTTTGCGGTCGGTTTTGAGCGGCTGCGGTCTGTACTCTACTTTTTCTTCATCATAGGGATAACGGTAAGCCATTGTTTTTCTCCTTTCCAATATAACAAGATGTTATCTCATCTTATTTTAGCACAGAGAGAAGCTTTTGTCAACAGAATGAAACTGTTGGTTGATTTTTAGATGAAAATCGAATTACGCCAACAAGCTCTTCCCTTCCCAGTCGGCATTGGGTGCAGTTCCCGCGAGAGCCGCAACGGTGGGCGTGATGTCCATAATGCTAACGTCCTCAAGCTTGCCGATCAGCGCGCGCTCCGCGCCCGCAAAAACGAGCGGAATGGTCATATCCTCGGGGAACTCTGTGCCGTGCGTGTAGTCGTGTCCGCCGTGGTCGGCAGTAATGATAACAGCATAATCCTTTGGGATAGCCTCGATAACGCGTGCAACATTCTCCCAGCTGTTTTCAAGCGACGCCATATACTCTTCGCTCATCCAGCCGTGTGCGTGCCCTGCCTCGTCGGTGTAACCGAGATAAAGGAAGGTAAAATCGGGGTTTTCTTGCAACACGTATGCAATTGCCGCATCGGTCAGGCGGTCGTTTGCTTTGTCGTAGCCGTAATTGCCGCCCTTGATAAGCAAGGAATAATCAAGGGATGCAGGGTAGCAAAGATCACGCAATTGCCCCCAGCTGTAAAAGGATGCGACCTTCTTTTTCTCAATGGCGAGAACGTCAAAAAGCCCTAAAAGCTGACGGGACGGGGGCGCGTATGTGTTACTGACGGTGCCGTGACGCTTGGTGTCCATACTGAAAAAGAGCGACATATGGCAAGGAAGCGTAACCGACGGCATAACCGTTTGCGCATTGAGGGTGTAGACGCTATTTGCCATTACCTTTTGCGCGGCTTTGCAATTTGCCAGAGCGTCGGGGCGCATACCGTCGATCAAAATAAGTACTGTTTTCATCCTTTTTTCCTCCTGAAATTATTGTTTTGCGTCGCTCTTGTAAACGACTCGTCCATCCACAACCGTCATATAAGCGGTGGTTCCAATTTCAACGAGCGGGTCAGCGTTCCAAATGACCACGTCGCCATCCTTGCCTGCCTCAAGGCTACCTACGCGGTCGCCAATGCCCGTTTGCGTTGCGGGGTTGACGGTGATCGCGCGCCACGCTTCCACATAAGGCAGTCCTGCACGCATTGCAAATCCTGCACACATGGGCAGGTATTCAAGAGGCGTGACGGGTGCATCGGTGATGATGCTGATGGGAACACCTGCTGCGTGAAGTGCGGCGGGCGTGGTAAATTCCTTGTTCATCAGCTCAATTTTGCTCTTGCTGCCAAAAGAAGGTCCAACGAATGCGGGATATCCCTCTTTTGCAAGATCCTGTGCAATCAACGCACCGTCGGTGCAATGATCCAGCGTAAGGTCAACGTCAAATTCCTTTGCGATGCGAATGGATGTAAAAATATCATCCGCGCGGTGCGCGTGCGCCTTGAGCGGGATCTCCTTTTTGATAACGGGGATCATCGCCTCCAGCTTCATATCAAAGGTGGGCTCTTTGCCTGCCTCCTTTGCCGCGAGATAATTGCGCGTTTTCATCAGCAATTCGCGCAGCATAGCAGCCGTTGCCATACGGGTAACGGGTGCCTTGCCCCCCATTTGACCAAACGCCCCCTTGGGGTTTTCGCCAAAGGCGCATTTCATTGCAACGGGGTTTTTAATGATCATATCATCCACACGACGGCCCACCAATTTAATAGCGGCAAAGGTTCCGCCAACAACGTTTGCACTGCCGGGGCCCGTGCAAGCCGAGGTAACACCGTGCTTGATGGCAAGACCAAAGGTCTCATCCATAGGATTGATGCCGTCAATAGCGCGCATGTGGGGTGTGAGAGGATCGGAGCGCTCGTTGTAGTCCATACCCTCCCAGCGCATAGCCGAGTTATGTACGCCAATATGACAGTGCGCCTCAACGCATCCGGGCGTAACAAGGCGTCCGCCCGCATCGATAACGGTCATATCCGCGCTCTGGGCAATCTCGCTTTCAACAGACAAGATCTTGCCGTCGTCGCCGATCAAAACACAACCGTTTTCCAGATCGGGAGATACCATCGTTTTGATTTTTCCGTTTTTGATCAGTAGCATTTTATATACCGCCTTTCGTTCATTTTAGGGCTTTTTTCTTCAAATTTGCATCACGTGTGGCTGTTTTTCCCTCTCGCAGGTCGTTTGGTCGCCTCAAAGCTGACACCGACAAGAAATTGCAAAAGGTCGTCACAAGCGTCGGGAAGAAGCACCGATATCCAATGCAGCTTGTTCATGTGATATGCAGGATAAACGCCATCGGCTGCGCCGAACGAGCCAAACATTTCGGTTGGGAGCTTGAGGTTGACTACCTCGACTGACTCGTCGCTCTCCTGCCCTAATTTGCGGCGCGGAACACGCATAACCAGAGCATACCACCTACGGCTTTCGGCATGCCGAAGCACGGCGGTTTCAAAATCATCCTCAAATGGGTAGTCCGCTACTGTTCCGTATGTTTGCTTGCAATATTCCAAAAAAGACTGCTTCGTCACCGTCAAGCCTCCTTTCGCACATGATGTCACTCTTTTATTTTACCACAAGCGAGGCAACGTGTCAAGAAAAATCTGCCTCAACAACGCGCATCACCTCTTCTCTGCCCCCCTCAAAAAAGCCTTCCGAGGGCACACTTTTCCCGTGTTTATATATCTTTATAATTACTTGGATACGTTTTATTAATTATAAATATTCAAAATACCCTTTACAAAAAAGAAAAGTGATGTTATACTTGATAATGTCGAATAAACCATTTTTTGGTCGTATTCAAAAAAACATTCATTTTTGGAGGGTGAAAAAATGAAAGGACATTTCAAAAGACTTATCTTGGTCCTCTTAACCTTTATGCTCCTTGTGACGATGGCGTCTTGCAACAACGTTACAGGCAAGCTCGCATGGTGGGAACAGCTGGACAAGATCGGCCAGATTACGCTGAGAACCGAAGGAACCTCTACTCCCGAAGAGACTCCTGAGGAAACTCCCGAAGAAACTCCCGAGCAAAGCATCCCCGAGCCCGAGGAAAGTACTCCTGCTCCTGAGGAGAGTACCCCCGAAGGATCCACTCCCGAAGGATCTACTCCGGAAGGTTCTACCCCCGAAGGATCTACTCCCGAAGGATCCACTCCTGAAGGATCCACTCCGGAAGGATCTACCCCCGAAGGATCCACTCCTGAAGGATCTACTCCCGAGCCTGAAGTAACTACTCCTGAGCCCGAAGTAACCACTCCCGAGCCCGAGGTAACCACTCCCGAGCCCGAAGTAACCACTCCCGAGCCCGAAGTAACCACTCCTGAGCCCGAAGTAACCACTCCCGAGCCCGAAGTCACCACTCCTGAGCCCGAGGAAACTACCACTCCCGGTGGAACCACCCCCGAGCCCGAGCCGGAGGAGGAAAAATGGGAATTGGTAACCGATGGCTCTACACTTCAAGTAGGCGACAAAATCGTCATCGTAGCCAAAGATTCTAACATTGCCCTGAGCACGAATCAAAGGAACAACAACAGAGGCGCGGCATCTGTTATCAGAAACGGAAGTGTAATAACCTTTGGTGATGACGTTCAAATTTTGGTTCTTGAAGCAGGAAAGGTTAACGGAACGTTCGCGTTCAATACCGGTTCCGGTTATCTATATGCTGCAAGCTCGGAATCCAACCACTTAAAGACTCAAACTACATTAAATGAGAATGGTAGTTGGTCTATCACCATTGCAACCGATGGCGTCGCAACGATTAAAGCTCAAGGCACCAACACACGCAATTGGTTGAGATATAATGCTACAAACAATCCGCCTCTCTTCTCTTGCTATGGCGAAACCAACAGTCAGTCGGATGTAGTAATTTATAAACTGGTAGCTAAATCCGAACCCGCTTGCGAGCACACTAACACCACACTTCAAGGCAAAACGGACGCCGACTGCACCACTCCCGGATATACCGGCGACTTGGTTTGCTCCGACTGCGGAAACACCGTTGAAAAAGGCGAAGCAACCAACGCTCTTGGTCATAGCTACACCGAGCAAGTAGATAACACCATCAAATCGACGGCAACCAACTGCCAAGAGGTGAATACCTACTGGTATGATTGTTCTCGTTGCGGCCAAAGCGCAAAGAATGATGCAGATGCAACCGATAAGTGGTATGCAAGCACCGAGGCAGGCGAGCACAAGATGTCTGCTGATTGGACTACAGAGAACGAACAACACTTCCATAAGTGCACCGTAGCAGGCTGTTCATACACCGACACCAAAGTAAACTGCGGCGGCGGTAGCGCAACCTGCCAAGCAAAAGCAATCTGCTCTGCTTGTGGCGTTGCATACGGCAAGCTTGGCAACCACAGCTACGATATGCAAGCGTGGGGATACAAGGGAGCTGACGGACACGCACACAAGTGTACAGTAAATGGATGTGATGCTCACGACACCGTAGTATCCCATACCCCCAACGTTGACGCAGCAACCGAAAATACCGCAAAATACTGCACCGTTTGTGAATACATTATTGAGCAGAAGCTCAACCATGTGCACAACGAAGGCACGGCGTGGGAGTACGATTCTACCCACCACTGGCACGATTGCGTAGCAAACGACGGTCAGGAATATAGCAAAGCAGAACACACCCATGACAACGCTTGCGATATCGATTGTAACGTTTGCGGAGCAGAAAGAACAATCACTCACGATTACACCAAGCTCCAGAAGAACGAAACTCATCACTGGTATGTATGTAGCGTATGCGGTGATGAAAAGGCAAATAGTAAAACCGCTCATAGCGGTGGCAGCTCTGACTGCCAAACCAAAGCAGAATGTGCAACCTGCGGACAAACCTACGGTGACTATGGCAAGCACGATTACGACACCACAAAGTGGGTGATCGTAGATAATACCTATCACGGACACAAGTGCAAGCTCTGCAACGATTACACCGACAAGACCGCACACGCCTCGGAAGACAAGGCAACCTGTGACAATGCTCAAATTTGTGACACCTGCGGTCATAAGATGGCAGATGCCCTTACGCACACCGACAAAGATACCAACTATGAGTGCGATAACGGTTGCGGAACCATTATGCCTCCCGCAGCAGACTCCACGCTCACCATCGAGCAGGCAAACAAGTTGGGCGTCCTGTATGATCCTGATAAATACAGTGAAAGCAAGTATTACGTAACCGGTACCATTACCAAAATTTCTGATACCACATGGGGCAATATGGAGATCACCGATGAATCCGGTAAGACCTTCGTCCTTTATGGCATTTACAGCGAAGATGGTAACACTCGTTACGATGCCATGACCACCAAGCCTATTGTCGGCGACGAAATTACCATTTATGGTGCAGTTGGCCAACACGGTGGAAGAGCCCAAATTAAGCACGGCTGGATGACCGAGCACACCGCTCACACCCACAAGTACAATGACGTTGTAACTGCAGCCACTTGTACCGCAGACGGTTATACCACCCACACTTGTAGCATCTGTAATTATTCCTTCACAGATTCTAAAGTACCTGCACTTGGTCACACCACAGAAGACGGCGAATGCGAAAGATGTCACCAAACAATTGGCGGCGATACTCCCTCTGCTCAAACCACAGTCTCCAAAAACCACAAAGAAATGACCGAGCTTGCAGAAGTAAGCACTTCTGCTAACGGTGGTTCTCTTGACGGTAAAGAAATCAAATTAGACGAAAATATTACCGTTATTTTTGCTCAAGGAAAAGCTTCCAATCCACCTGCGTATTATACCGAGAGTATAAGACTTTATCAAAACGGTGCTACACTTACCATCAAGGGCACAGGTATGAAAACTATAGTTATTACTTTGGCAAATGATGCAGCAGGCGATGGCCCAATTTCCGTAGAGGGTGGCACAGCAAATAACACTGATGCTCCTACAAATTATGTATACACTATTACGGTCAATGAGGGCGTGTCCGAAGTAGTAATTACAACAAAGGGTACGGATAAGAACAGTAGACTCTATGTTGCTAATATTGAAGTAACGTATACAACCGGTTCCGATGGTGGGGAAACTCCAGAACCTGAAGAGCCTGACACTCCTGTAATTCCTGACACTCCCGATAATTCTACTGTTGTTCTCGAAATCACAAAAGATGATTTTAACGGATCTGGTTATGCTGCAAATAATGGCACCAAGACCAAAGGTGACTACAGCTACACATCCAATCAAGTAATGTTGCAAAGCAACGCAATGCAGTGGAAAAAGAATGAAGGATACATTACCATTGCTAATAATGCATTCGACAAGCTCGAGATAAAGGTTATCGCTAGCACTTTTACAGTTACCATTGACGGTAATTCGGTTACTGGTACTACTAATGGCGATGTAACCACGTATGACCTAAACGGTCTCAACGGTGAAATCAAAATTGCTGTTGGTGGCGAAACGGGCAAGGTGGAATACATCAAATTCTACAAAAACACCGATGATACCCCCGCTTGCCAACACACCAACGCTACCTTGCAAGACAAGAAGGACGCTACCTGCACCGAAGACGGTAACACCGCTTACTGGGCTTGCGAATGCGGCAAGTTCTTCTCCGATGCAGAAGCTACTACCGAAATCGCAGAAAATAGCTGGGTTATCTCCGCAACCGGTCATAAAAATAATTTGACCGCTCACGGAGCGAATAGCGCGACTTGTACCGAAGACGGTAACTCTGCTTATTGGTCTTGCGTATGCGGCAAATTCTTCGCTGACGAAAATGCTACCGAAGAAATTGATGAAAATAGTTGGGTTATCTTCGCAGGTCATACTTACGGCGATTTGATCGAAGAACAAAAAGAAGTTCACACCACTACCGAACTTAAAGCAAGCGTAGCAGCTCACTACTATTGCTCTGCTTGCAAAACATACTTTGATGAAAGCAAGGTAGAAACCACTCTCGCCGCTTTGACCGGTGAAGCTCCCACGCACTCCTACAGTGAAACTTGGGAGTCCGACGAAACCAATCACTGGCACGAATGCGAGTGTGGCAAGAGAAGCGAAGAAGCCGCTCACGAGCACACAAGCAAAGTAACAAAGGATCCTTCTTGCACCGAAACAGGTGTTGAAACCTTCACTTGCACGTGCGGCCACACCTATACGGAAACAATTCCCGCAGGTCATACTTACGGCGATTTGATCGAAGAACAAAAAGAAGTTCACACCTCTACCGAACTTAAAGCAAGCGTAGCAGCTCACTACTATTGCTCTGCTTGCAAAACATACTTTGATGAAAATCAAGTAGAAACCACGCTCGACGCTTTGACTGGTGAAGCTCCCACGCACTCCTTTGGCGATTGGATCAACACCGACGGCGAAAAGCACTGGAAAGAATGCTCTTGCCGCTTGAAGAGCGAAGAAGCTGCTCACGTTTACACCAACGCCTGCGACGCAGATTGTAACGTATGCGGTGCTACTCGCACTCCCGCAGATCACGTTTACGACAACGATTGCGACACTACCTGTAACGTTTGTAATTACATTCGTGAAATCACTCACCAATACGGCAACCTTGTTGCACAAAAAGATGCCACCTGCTCTGCAGAGGGTATGAAAGCTCATTACCTCTGTAACGAATGCGGCACCTACTTCACCGAAGAAAAGGTTGCAACCACCAAGGATGCGTTGAAGATTGACATCGATAGAGACGCACACGCATTTGGTGATTGGAACTCGAACGGTGACAACACCCACACTCGTGTTTGCGCTAATGATGCAACCCACACCGAAACAGAGAAATGCTCCGGTGGCGACGAAGCAACCTGCACACAAAAGTCTGTTTGCACTGACTGTAACACCGCGTACGGTCAACTCAAGGCACATGCATTCAATCATGTAGACGAAGTCCCCGCAGTCCACAACCAAAGCGAGCTGCTTGCAGGTATGAAGGCGCACTACCGTTGCACCGAGTGTGACGGATACTTCGACACCGAAAAGAATCCCACAGAACAACAAACTCTCATCATCCCCGCTCCTACTCACAACTACGTTGACTACAAGTGTAGCGTTTGCGGAAAGATCGAGGAAAATCACACACACAGCTACGACAACGCCTGCGATGCTACTTGTAATGATTGTGGCACCGAACGCGAAGTTGGTGATCACGTTTACAGCAACGCCTGCGATACCACCTGTAACGTTGAAGGCTGCGGATTCACTCGCCAAACCCAGCACCAATATGATCACGACTGTGATACCATTTGTAACGTTGAAGGTTGCGGATTCACTCGCCAAACCCAGCATCAATATGATCACGACTGCGATACCACTTGTAACGTTGAAGGCTGTGGATTCACTCGCGAAACCACTCACACTTACGGCGAATTGAAAGCAAAAGTTGATGCTACCTGCTCCAAGACAGGTATGGAAGCGCATTACTTCTGCGACGTATGTGACACCTACTTCACTGAAGAAAAAGTTGCAACCACCGAAAAAGATTTGATCATTGATATCGTTTCCACCGCTCACAACTTTGGCGTATGGACATCCAACGGTGATAACACCCATACTCGCTCTTGCCAATACAATGCAGAGCATAAAGAAAACGGAAATTGCTCCGGCGGCGAAGAAGCGACCTGCACGCAAAAGTCTGTTTGCACTGACTGTAACACTGCTTACGGTGAGTTCGGCAACCACAGTATGTCCGAGGATTGGACAATTGAGGATGGCAAGCACTTCCACAAGTGCACTGTAAATGGCTGTACTCATGTAGAAGATGAAGCTAGCCACACTTACACTCAATGGGCTAACGACGAATTCGGTCACTGGAAAGTTTGCTCCGTTTGCGGCGTGAAGGATGATGCAAGCGAAGGTCTGCACTCTTACGATATTTGGAAAAACAACGACGCTCTCCACTGGAAAGAATGTATTTGCGGTTTGAAAGACAACGAATCCGAACAAACGCACGAATTCGGTTGGAAGTCTGATGCAACCTATCACTGGACAGGATGCGGAACTTGTGGTTTGAGAAAAGAAGAAACCGTAGCAAAGCACTCCTATCAAGAAACCGTAGAAGCTCCCACTTGTACCGAAGGCGGTTACACCCTTTATGTTTGCGCTTGTAACAGTCAATACACAGATAATCAAATTGCTGCACTCGGTCATGATTACGAGAATGGTGATTGTAAAAACTGTGACAACACTGTAACACTCGTTGCAGTAGGTGTTGGTCCTATTACAATCAACGGCAAAACCCTTCCCGAGTTAAACAACGTAGGCAACTATACTTTCGTAGGTTGGTCTGAATCTCAGATTACTCAAACCAAAGACGAGCCTACCATCCTCGAAGCAGGTAGCAAATACACCGGCGAGGCAACTGTTCTCTATGCGGTTTACACGTTCACAGAAACAACTTCCGGTGCTTCGCAGTTCGAGAAAGTAACTTCCGCCCCCTCTGATTGGTCGGGTGAATACCTTATTGTTTACGAAGAGGGCAAGGTTGCATTTAATGGCGCTCTTGAAACGCTTGATGGTGACGAAAACACTGTAACCATATCTATTACTAATAACTCCATCACGGATATTGCTAACTTGGAGGGTAGTATGTTCACTATAACCTCCATTACTGACGGTTACTCTATCAAGTCTGCGAGCAATAAATACATTGGGCGTCCTAGTGATTCGAACGGTCTGTCAGCTTCCGCTACTTCCACCACATATACTAACACTATCAGTATGAATGGAGATGGAACTGTAAATATTGTCAGTGGCGGTGCATACCTTCGTTTCAACTCGGCGGTTGACGAACTCCGCTTCCGTTACTACAAGAGTAGTACATATACTGCCCAAAAGGCAATCTGCCTTTATAAGCTCGTTGAGACCGAAGGCTCTACTGCAACATATTACATCACCTCTACGTGTGAAGGTCACAACTATGTTGAGACTGTTGTTCAACCCACTTGCTCCGCTGATGGCTACACCACTTACAAGTGCAGTGCATGCGGCGATACTTATATCGTAGAAGGTCAACCTGCAACCGGCGTACATACAAATACAATTGTACAAGGCAAACAAGACGTTAGTTGTACTACTGATGGATACACCGGTGACACTTATTGTTCGGATTGTGAAACCATCATTGAAAAGGGCGAGACAATCCCCGCAACCGGTCACAATTATGTAAACAATAACTGCACAGTATGTAAAACTGATTCCCCAGTGGCTCTCGATAAGGCACTAAACGGCGTTCTGGTTCAAGCTACTGTAGGCAAGACACTGTATTTAAACGGCAACGTTAATGGCAGATATCTCAGTATGACCGAAAACGGTGCAGAAGCAGTTGCTATCTATGCCGAATACGTAAAGGAAGGCTTCAAGTTCTACATCCTTGTTGACGATGTAAGGAATTACATCTGCGTTTACAATAATTCGGATAGTAAAGTTTCTGTCAAATACGACTCTGAAAGCGCAACAGTGTTTAACTATGATGGTACAATCAAGGCTTGGGTAACCACCTTTAATGGCACCGATTACTATCTCGGCACGTACAACAGTTTTGAAACAGTAAGTGCAGCGCAAACATCTCATATCAACGCAGATAATACTGGCATTTCTCAATTCCCCTTGAATTTCAATATTGTTTGTGAACACACGAACACCGAAATTCAAAATGCTGAAGAAGCAACCTGCGGCGCCGATGGATATTCCGGTGATACTTATTGTTTGGATTGTAAAATCATTATTGAAAAAGGCGAGATAACGAAAGCAACCGGCGAACACACCTTTGATGAAAACGGCGAATGCACCGGATGCGATGCTACCGAAGGCGGCTCCACAGAGCCTGCACACCCCACCACGGTTACTGTTGTCATCAAGGATCATGCATCTAGTAATAGTTGGAACAACAGCGAACAATACCTTACCATTAGTATGGATAATAACATTACTGTTACTGCTTCTGCCGGCACCAATAATGGTAAATACTACACAAGCGGATATGAATGGAGAATTTATGAGAGCGATAATGGAACATTCACTATTGCCGCAACCGAAGGTAAAACGATTGTTTCCGTAAAAATCACCTACAACAAATCGAATTACGGCATTCTTAAGAATGGTAGCACACAGGTTGATTCTGGAACTATCGTAACAGTAAATGCTGATTCTATAACCTTTAGCGTAGGTCATACTAGCGGAACCAAAAAAGGGCAAGCAAAAATTACCTCTATTGAAGTTACCTACCAATAACCCCCTCGGAACCACACCTTCGGGTGTGGTTCCCTTTTTCTTTTTTCTTGTAACGTATAACGCAAAAAAGCGGCGAGCCGAAGCTCGCCGCTTAAAATATAACATTGTTTATTTTTTGAATACTGCTAACAGGTCTGTCCATTTCTTTTTCTTGATAACAAACCAGAATAGCGAGAATCCGCCGCCGCCAACTACAACCGTAGAACCTGTAGCAACACCCGCAATCGCGCCACCGGAAAGTCCTTCCTCGGACTCTTCCTCGTTGGGCTCTTCCTCATCGGGCTCTTCCTCATTGGGAGTCGTCTCGTCGGGAGTAGACTCTTCGGGGGTGCTCTCCTCGGGAGTGGACTCTACGGGAGTGCTCTCCTCGGGAGTAGACTCTGCGGGAGTGCTTTCCTCGGGAGTGGACTCTGCGGGAGTGCTTTCCTCGGGAGTAGACTCTACGGGAGTGCTTTCTTCGGGAGTAGACTCTGCGGGAGTGCTTTCCTCGGGAGTGCTCTCCTCGGGCTCGGGAGTTGTGGTCTCTTCGGGGGTAGTCTCTTCGGGGGTGCTCATTTGATATTGGCAAACGTCGCACTTGCCATCTTCGCTTGCATCGACGTGGTCGGCAAGCTCACCTGTTTGGGCATTGCAAACCGAGCAAGTCGCCTTTTGGGTGCAGGTTGCTTCGCTGTAGCTGTGTCCAAGCGCCTTGATGGTCTCTTGCGCTACAAAAACCTCTGCGCAAACGGAGCACTTCTTGCCCTCGGTCAGTCCCGCTTCGGTGCAGGTCGCTGCCTTGCCTTCAACGGTCTCCTCGGTGTGTCCGAGTGCCTCGATGGTTTCGGTCTTAACGTCACCGCATACAAGGCAGGTCAAGGTTTTTGTGCCCTGCTGCGTGCAGGTGGGAGCAGAATTGACAGTGCCCTCGCTCCAGGAATGCTCACATTCTGTGCTATAACCGCAAGAATCGCATTTGCCGTCGCCGTTTTCGTCCTTGTGGTCAAGGAGCGGCAGAGGGCTTTGAGCAGTAAACATCTTGCCGCAAAGCGAGCAAACGGTAGCGCCGGTGTGTCCCTGCTGCGTGCAGGTGGAAGGAACGTCATCCTCCTTTACGGGGTTATGCTCAAGCTTGGGCGGATACTCCTCGTAGGAGTTATAGCATCTTTGGCAGGTGTGAGAGATCACACCCTCGCTTTGACAGCTTGCCTCTCTGAGCGTTTCGGATTTATAATCGTGACCGGCTGCCGCTTGGAGCAAGACTTCGCAACGGATGCAGGTGTTGTCGACCTCGCACTGTACGCTATCAAACATCGGTAAATGTCCGCTTGCGTAGCCGAATACTTCATTGCAGGTCGTGCAGTAGTAATCCTCGGTGCAGGTAACACCGCCCTCGTTGTTATAGGTGTGGCCGGTTTCATCTTCCAAAACTGCGGGACATCTCGTGCAAAGCACGGGATCTGTGCAGGTGGGAGCCTCTCTATCGGGATCGTGCCCCAGCTTTTCTGCCTCTACGTAGTTGCAAACAACACAATATTTGCTTTGCAGGCAATCGGCTTCTTCTGCGTTGAAGGTGTGTCCGTTTGCAGCAGAGAGCACCTCCTCACACGTGGAGCAGTAATGAGGCGTGGTACAGGTTGCCCAAACGTCGGTGTGTCCTTTTGCAACCTCAAAAACGACCTCGCAACGTGTACAGTACTTATCCTCGGTGCAGGTAGACGACTCGAGATTGTAGCCGTGACCAAGCGCCGCTTGCGTCTCTTCAAAATATCCGGTGTTGCAATCCTTGCAAACGTAATTGATGCCACCGCTGGAATAGCAGTCTGCCTCTACTACGGTCTCTTCATAATCGTGAGGAACGATGCCTTGAAGGAGCGTGGAGCATACCTCGCAGTACTGTGCCTGCGTGCAGGTGGGTGCTTCAATATCGGGGGTGTGTCCCATTGCAGGGAGTGTTTCCTCGATGGTTTCAATGGTTTCGTTACAAACGGTACAGTTGATAACCGACACAACAAATCCAGCATCCTCACATCCGGGTTGGCTTTGACTGATCACCTCGGGGTCCCCTGGGGTATGTCCCTGGGCAAGAACGGGAATCTGCTCGCTATAGCGGGATGTGCCACAGTTGTTGCAGGTGTACTTGTAGATCACATAGCCATCGGCTGTGCAGGTGGGTTCTCTTTCAATATATACGCTCTCAACCTCATCGTGTTCAAGAGCGGGAGTGGTTTTGCCCACTCTGGAAAGCTCCTTGTTGCATACGGAGCAGTAAACAACTGCGTCATAGCTTCCCGCAACACCGCACGTTGCTTCCACTACGTTTTCGTTTACGGGGTCAGCCTCGGTGTGTCCGAGTGCGGGAACTTCGGTGGGAGCAACAAACACGTGATCGCATCTTGCGCAAACCACGCTCTCGGTGTAGCCTACATCCTCGCAGGTAGGCGCCACCGCAGAAACGGTTTTTTCGCTGTGGCCAAGCTTTTCACTAATAACGCTATCGCATCTGCTGCAGTATTCGTCCTCCTCGCAGGTTGCGGGGCCGTTGGTGTCGTGTCCGAGAGCTTCACCATCGGTAGCACCGCAAACCGAGCAGGTTTTTGCATTGGTGCAGTCGGCATCGACCCAAGTGTGGTCGGCGGCGCACTCAAACTTGCCGCTTTCTGCGTTGTAAACAAATGCCTTTTCACCAACGTAAACCGATCCACTGCCATTGTAGGAAACAATGGTGGAAAGATCATATCCTTCGGGAAGATAAATGGTACCGTTATTCGTGATTTCGGAGTGCAGGAGCGCACCGTTGATCACATAGATCGTGCCCATATTGTAAAGGGTACCCTCGTGGCGTACGTTATCGAGCGTAAAGGTTACGGTTTTTTGTACCAGATTGACTTTTCCAACCAGCACACCACTCTCTTGGACCGTGCTCTTGAAAAGAACGGTAAGGTTTTCTGCCTGCATAGAGAAGGGGTATAGCGCATCGGTCATATCAATTGTATGACCGAGCAGGTCGAGCGTAACGGTGGTATTCGCTTCACCTACGCCTGCAAAGCCGCCTGCAAAGTCCTTTACAACAACAAACTGATAGTCAGTCAAATTGAAGATGTTGTGAATGCCGTCTGCTTGCAAGCCCTCCTCTGTGCCGCTGTGCTGACCGTTGCCGTCGGTGTCTACTACGAGTACGTATCCCGATTCCAGTCCGCAATCGCAAACACCGTTGGTATAATAGTGCTCACCCGTAGCATAGAGGTAGACCGTTCCACACTCCACGCAAGCGGAATTTTGAGAGCAGCTCACAACGCCACCGTAATGCTCCTCGTAGTCTGCATACTCACCGCAGGTGTATACGCATTTGCGGAAGTGATAGTTGCCTTCGGTGCGATAGGTATTGTAGAACATATGATACTGACCCTTGGTAACGGTCATATCATAATGTTCCAAAACGTCGTTGCCGTTAGCATCCAAAATTTGCAAAACGGTGATCACCTCACCTGGGTCCTCGGTGGATTCACCGAGAACAACGGTATGCCCCTCTATCAATCCTTCTCCCTCGTACATTGTGTGGTCAAAGGGCTTGACGTTGATATCCTCGTTGTAGGGGAATACCTGATCGAGTACGGTAACGGTGAATACGGGCTTTATAATTTCAAAGCTGATGCTTGCCTCGCCCGATACCGAACCGATGCCAACTACCTTTGCGGTAGCGGTGCCGGGATAGATATTGTTTTCAAAGGTGATCGTGTAATCTACGTCGCGCACGAGTTGAACGTCCCCAACAGATACGGTGACGGGATTCAATTCAAGACCTGTAAAGGTCATACTACTTGTGCAATCAACTGTTGCGCCCTCGCCGATCACAATGGGAAGGATCGTAAAGGTTCTTGTAAACTCGCCGGAAATGTTACCGCGGAAGGTAATGGTCGCGGTCGCTTCGCCTGCGGCTACGTTGTTTTGATAGGTTACGTAATAATCCTTGCCAAGCTCAATGGCAATGCCTGTGAGGGATACCAAAGGCTCTCTCTCTTGACCGTTGTAATCAAAGGTGGATTGCAGGAGAGAAACGTCGCTGTCGGCAACCTCGAGAACGGTTACGTTAAAGCTGTAGGTAAGCGTTTCGTGATCTGCGGTGTAGGTTACGGTGTATTCGCCTACATCCCGAACAGCTGTAAAGCCAAGGGCACGGGTATAACCGGTAACCGAGAAGGTCTTGCCCATGATAACAAGGCCGGATTCAAGTCCGTCAACAACCGCGTTATAATGGTCTGCTCCGTCAAAGACGAAGTCTGTGGGAACGGTAATGTCTCCCTCGTCAAGATCGGTAATTTGGAAAGCACCGTTGCCTGCCAGGCTTCCCTTGCCCGAGAGCGTGCCGTTTGCAATGAGCGTACCCTCATTTGTCAGGGTAAAGCCCTGTGCAATCTCAAGGGTGATGCCACTCGGGATCAGGAGAGTCTTGCCTGCGGGAACGGTAAAGTCGGATTTGAGAACGACCTTGGCTTCGTTGTTCGAATAGAACTCGAAATCACCGAAATCGAAATAATAAACGATTTTGCCGATATGATCGGTTTCGCTATTAACAAGGGGGCCACCTGTGCCGACGGTCTGATACCAGAAATCGTTATCCCCAAGATTAGAATTCATCTTGTGTGTAATCTCACCCGATGCCATTCTTTCGTCGCTGATACCTGCCTCACAATTGGTGGCAATGCCAACGTAGCCCGAGGCAGTAGAGCCAAGGCTTGCATAGGTGGTGTAGCAGTTGGTAACAGTGCCGCCATTGTAGTCACCTACAATGCCGCCCACTCTGCCCGCGGGACCTGTGAGCGTCATACCATAGGAAACACAGTTTTCAACCGTGCCGTAGTTAACGCCTACAATGCCGCCGAGAACACCGTTGGAAATAGAGACGGTGCTGTTTGCAGCTCGACAGCCCGAGACGGTAGCGCCCTCGAGCACTCTACCTGCGATCAGACCGAAGTAAAGAGTATATTCCCCGCTATAGGTATAGCTTGTGCCTGCGCTGTCAAGGTAGTTATCCTGGCGGTTGGAGATAGAAAGATTCTTTACGATCGCACCGGATTTCAAAGTTCCGAACAGACCAAGCACTGCGTTGTCATGCCCGGGAGTCATTGTTCCGGGGAACAGCGCAATGGCATATCCTTGACCGTCAAACACGCCCTCGTAGCCAACGCTCGTATCGTCGAAGGAAGAGCCGCCGACGGGCTTCCAATCGTAGCTTCTGAAGGTTAAGGAAGCCACGATGTTTTCCATCAGTCTTGCGTTAAGCGAATAGTTCCCTGCGTTGACCTGCTCTGCAAACCAAATCAGGTTGCCAAAGGTCTTAATCTCGTAAAATCCGTCTTCGGCAAGCTCGGGACCGATCCAATCGCCGCATACTGCGCAATAGTCAGTATAGTTCGTATTATGAGGAGCTACTACGCCGCATCTGCCGCCGCAAACGGTACAGTTGGGCTTATCCTCGCGTCCGGTGATCTCGAATTGGTGCGCGCCCTCCGGAATTTCACCATACGGATTTCTACATCCGTCACACACCGCTCTTGCATCACAGGTAGCTGTTCCGCCTGCGTGATAACAGGTATAATTTTCATCGTTGGTGTAATTTACAACACCGCTTTCGTTAAAGTATGCGTATACGGCAGGGCCGCCAACGTAGGGGCGAGCATCCACGCCGATCTCTTGGCCGATGCCAAGTTCAAATGCAAGACGTCCGTTTGCAAGCTCTGCCTCGGTGATCGAGTAGCAACCGTCACGGCTGCCGGAGCCGCACGCGTTACCGCCAACGGTATAGTTATGGGTGTATCTGCCGCCATTGCCAAAGGGGTTACCTATAATACCACCCGCAAGGTTGCCGCCAACGATGGTGCCGTAGTTGATGTTGCTTGTAAGAGTGCCGTGATATTGATAACCGGTAATGCCGCCAAAGTTTGTGCCACCGGTGACGTTGATATCACCCTCGTTTACACAGTTTTTAACAATACCTTGATATACCTGACCGGTAATGCCGCCCACACCGCCGATTCCCTCGGTGCAAATGATGTCACCGTAGTTGGTACAAAATTCAAGCGTACCTGCAGTATTGCCTGCAATACCGCCAAACTCGGTGAAGCTAAAGGCAAGCCCGGAATTTACTTTGAAGAACTTAACGTTGCCCTTGTTGGTACAGTATTTGATGGTACCGCTCGTGTTGTCACCAACGATGCCACCCACTCTTGCAGCAGATGCAACGGTGGTATTTTCATTGTGACAGTTCTCAACGAGACCGCCACGGTTTTCGCCAAGAATTGCACCCGCCAAGCGGCTGGTTGCAATATAAGAATTTTTAACGGTTACGTTCTTAATAACACCGCCCGATCCAAGCTTGGAAACAAGGCCTGCGTAACCGTCATAGGACCAATAATCAAAGTGGTAAAGACCGCTGATAAAGTGTCCGTCACCGTCAAAGGTGCCGGTGTAGGTCACAAAGCTGTCAATTCCGTTTTCATGATTCATGATCATGCCGATGGGCGTCCAGAAGCGGTAGCCCTCGGTCTTGCCACTGAGCCCCGAGAGGTCGCCCTCGTTGTAGATGATATCAGCCACAAGCTTTGCATTTGCCGAGGTGTTGCCCGCAGCCACAAAGTTGGAGAACCACATCAGCTGACCTGCGTTGCCGATTTGATAATAACCGTCAACCAAGGGAGCGGCTTGAGGATAGTCCTCATCACCGCAGAACTGACAAAAGCCGTTCTCGTTAAACGCGGGGTGATAGGTAGCCGTTTCCCCACAGGTAGCAGTTCCCTCGCCGGAGTAAGCACCTTTTACAACAATGGCACCGTTGTTTATAATGGTACCCGCATTATACAGATTGCCGTTTACCGTTAGGGTGACACCGGGATTGACCGTAAGCGTATATCCCGATGAAACGTGAAGGTGATCGTCGCCCTCAACCGTTACGTCAGAGGTAATAACAAGATTTTTCGCTTTGGTGGAAGCGTAGTCGCCCATGCGAGCAAACATCTCGTAGCCGCAAGCGGAGCAAGCCTCGTTGTTGTAGGTGTGGTCTACGGTTTCTGCGATCTCGGTGCAGCACATATATCTCTTATCGTGCTTGAGCTCGTCTTCCTTATTTTGTGTATAGAAGAATTCATCCGAGGTGTGACCGTAAAGAACGGTCTTTTCGCCCGAGAGGATCTTTTCGCACACCGCACAGAAGGTATATGCCGAAAGTCCCGAAGAATAACAGGTGCCATTTACCTGATTGTGAGTAATGGGAATACAGGTATGCGCGTCGTTTTGTGTTTTGAGCGTGGTCCACTTTCCTGCCACATCGGTGGAAAGCTCTCCGATCAGTCTGAATCCATCGGATTCAATACCGTAGTTATTTTTAACCTTTGTTTGATTTGGCATCTCTGCCGTAATAACACCGCTGTTATTCAAAGCAGCGTTACTATTTTTAAAAATGTTAAACGTTACGTTAGAAAAGCAATTTTCAATGCCGCCGGTAAAGGTCTGGTTACTTCCATCCACCATTTGAGTAATATGTCTGATCTCGGTAATGCCGCTTGCCCCATATCCTGAGGTCTTATCACGATAGATCATAACGCTGCTCTCAATTCTACAAGAGCTTACAAGGCCGTAATTGTAACCCGCAATCGGGGCAGCAGAACCAAATGCTGTGAAAAGAGAATTCTTCAGCACGAGGTTTTTCACAACGCCTGTACCCGAAATGGAACCGAAAATTCCCCAGTTTGTTTTTTCGCTGGGACAATAAATACCGCTGATGGAATATCCGTTCCCGTCAAAGGTGCCGCCATACCCATCTATATATGCGGAATTTCCGGGGTCCTTGACCATATGCGTCCAGGTGTAGGTCGCACCGTTCTCCAAAGATACATCGGTATTGACTACAATGTCTGCAAGGAGCACCGCGTTTTGCTTAGGGGTTTGCGTTGCTCTGACGAGCTCTGCAAAACCGTAAAGCTCTTTTGCGTTGCGAATGGCATAGTAGCCGTTGTACTGACTCCAATTATCGTCGGTAAGACCGTAGGTGCGATAGTTGGAGGAACTGATCTTGCCCGGAGTTACAGGAACACCGTCATAGGGGACAGGCTGTGTGGGGCTTTTGGGGGAGACGTATTCGGTTGCGGGCAGAGTGGGAACCTCTGCTGCAAAAGCTGTTGTCATCATAGATGCACCTGCAACCACGCCAATAAGCATAACGACCGCCATTAAAATAGACAGGATCGCAAGTTTTACATTCATTTTTTTCTGCATAGTTTTCTACCTTTCTTGTATCAAATCTTATCAAAGCTATTTGTGTGCGTTCTGTAACTATCCGATGCACTGCTTTCTTTTTTCGCAGGTGCATTTGCCGATCAGCTCATCACCTTTTTCAAAATAGCGGCAAGCAAAGCAGCTGTCCTCCTCTTCGCTACCGCGAAAATGAGAGCAAATATCCTGCATTTCGGTTGCAAACGGGTAACCGTCCTCGGTGTATAGCGGGTTTGCAATAAAGCTTGGGTAAATGGGAATGGGCTCTGTGTACTTCCCCGCCCTATCCGCTTCATCGTAATATCCGTAATATAGCTCGAAGGTCTTGCCAAAAACAGTTACTATCTTGTAGAGATCTCCGTCGCGTATCTTCGTCATATTTCCTCCATATAAATAAAAATCCTGCATACTATTTTTATGCCATAAACAGTATACAGGATTTGTTTGATTTTGTGAACGCCCCCTTAAATTTTTTTGAGGCAAATAAAATTGTCCTTTTTGCCACAAAAACAGGTTGCTTTTTCGCCTTAAAGAATACAGTAAAGATCCTTTTTTTCGCTCAGCCCCGTTTTGTTGAGAACTCTGGTAATGGTTTGCTTGATAGTTGACTCGGAAAGATAGAGCATTGCGGCGATCTCGGGCGTTTTGAAGCCAAAGGCGGCAAGCTTTGCCACCTCACGCTCGCGCTCGGTAAGGTTGGTGGCAATATAGCGGTTGCGGATCTTGCCCGAAAGGGTCGACCAGCCCACGCTATAAGTCGCATACAATGCCTTGACGACCTCGACCGCAGAGGGATCGACCAGAGCAATTCTCTCCTCCAAAAGACCGTGGAAGTGGCGCACGTACTCGGTCAGGGTGCCGTAGAGCTTATCCTTGAGTGCCAACGCCACGGCTTTATCAATGTGCGTGAGCGCCTGCTCCTTCATGCCCGCGTTGTAATACGCCACCGCGCAGGACATACGCAAAAGGATTTCGGGAAGGACCGTTTTATCAACGACCGCCTGCGTAATAAGCGGCTCGATGGCTTTGGGAATTATTCTCATCAAAGAAAGTCCCGTAATGCCCTCAAGAGACACTTGTCTGGATGCCAAAGCAAAAGCACCCATGTAGAGATATTTGACGTAAAAAACCTTTGCCGCAGGGTGCGAATCGGCAGGCAGTACTTCAAAATTGCCGATTGTGAACCACGCAGGGTAATCCTTATTATCGTACACCGAGCTATCAATAATTGCCAATGAAAGGGAGATGATCTCTCTTTCCTCTTCGGTTGTATGAGGGGCTTCAAGAATGTGCCTTTTTGCCTCATTCCAAAGATCGATATCTCCGCGCCACATCGCGCACAAAGCCAAGAGCATTCCGCCGCCGAGAATAGCATAGAAGCCCGAACGGGAATTTAAAAAATAGCGCGCGTGGTCGTACACCTTGTTGATGTCGCCACGTCGATAAGCAATAGACGCCTCAAAAAGCGCGTATGCCTCGGGGTTGTTGACGAGCATTTCAAGACACTCGTCCGCGCCCCCTGCCCTGTTGTAAAGGTTCGTCATATCCAAAAACGGGCTTTTGCGCGGCATAGGGAGCGTGGGGTCGTTCTCTTTTTTTCTCGCATTCGGCAAGATCGCGCGCGAGGGGATCATCCACGACCTGCCAAAGCGGTAGGCACCCTTGATCCTTTCCTCGGCACAAAGGATCTGCACGCGGCGCGGTGTAACACCCCACTTTTCTGCAGCTTGCTTTACGGTGATATATTCCATATTTTCTCGTTCTCCTATCATTTCAAAAAAGCGGTTTGTTCGCAAAAGCGAATTTTCCTTCTTTTTCTTTGTTCGTTTTTGCGAACTTTCAATTTTTTCGTTTGTTCGCAAAAACGAACTCTCGACTATATTATAAACGTATTTTTTCAATTTGTCAACCCAAAAAACGAAATATTCCCTGCCTTTATCCTTGCGAAGCATATACGGAAAAGAAGCGAGGAGAACGGACAGGCTAAGAGGAAGAGATAATAAATAGCAACCCCAGCCACCCCGAGGGGGTGCTGGGGTTGCTATTGCTTTTGTTCAAATTCTTTTGCAGCCCAAACGGTTTACCATCAAGTCGAATAATTTTTCTTCGGTGGTTAGAGGCTTTGGCTTTTTGCGTAGTTTATTGATGATTCCGGAAACTCCGCCAATCACCCAAAGCACGAGTATAATCGGAAAGGCAAAAATGCAGAACAGAACCACAAGAAAATTATCAAAAAACTTTTGTGTTTTTGTGCGGTCGTTTTTGGACCCAATATATTGAATCGTTCCTCTAAATTCAATTTTGCCGTTTTCTTCCTCAAATTTGGAAACAAACCAATTTCCGCCACCGTGCCCTCCTTCTACACCGAATTTGATTTCGTCAAGTCCTACGCTCACAATATATCCATCAATATAAAAATATCTCCTGTCGTCTTCTTGGGAGGAATTTAGAACATTCATAAACTGTTCTTTTGAGCCATCAAAGCGGAAAGCATATTCTTTTGCCGTTTTCATTTCTTCCTTTTTCATTTTCCCGCCTTATTTCTCGCTGCGGTGAGCGTGTTTTTGAGCAGCATTGTGATGGTCATGGGTCCCACGCCGCCGGGGACGGGGGTGATGGCGGAGGCGATTGGCTCGACCGATGCAAAGTCGACGTCGCCTGTCAGCTTGCCGTCCGCGCGACGGTTCATACCAACGTCGATGACGACCGCTCCCGGCTTGACCATATCGGCGGTTACAAAGTCGGCTTTGCCGATGGCAACCACCAAAATGTCCGCTTGGCGTGTAATTTCGGAGAGGTTCTTTGTGCGGCTGTGGCACACGGTGACCGTTCCGTTTGCGTGCAAGAGGAGCATTGCCATAGGCTTGCCAACAATGTTGGAGCGCCCGATGACCACGCACTGCTTGCCTGCAATTTCAACGCCCGTACGCTCAAGAAGCGCCATAACGCCTGCGGGAGTACAGGGCAAAAAGCTATAATCGCCTATCATAATTTTGCCCACGTTGTAGGGGTGGAAGGCGTCAACGTCCTTTTCGGGGTTGATGCGGAGCAACACCTCGTTCTCGTCGAGATGCTTGGGCAGGGGGAGTTGGACAAGGATGCCGTGAATCTCGTTGTCGCGGTTAAGGGAATCGACCAGGGCGTTGAGCTCCATCTGCGTGATGCAATGGGGCAATTCGTATACGCGGGAGTAAAATCCAACCTCTTCGCAGGCTCTTTTTTTGTTTCTGACGTAGACTTGCGAGGCAGGATTTTCGCCTACGATGATAACCGCAAGACCGGGCAAAAAGCCGTTTTCTTTTTCAAACTGTGCCGTTTCTTCTTTGATCTCTTGACGAATCTCGGCAGAGATCAGCTTGCCGTCAATTCTCGTTGCCATCCTCTTTTTCCTCCTCGGGGGTGGGTTCTTCGGCAGCTTCTTTGGGCTGCTCCTCTTGCGGTTCTTCCTTCGGTTCTTCTTGTTGTTCCTCTTGCTTTCCAAACAAGGTCTTTACTTTTTGCCAAAGCTTGGTCAGGGAGTCGGTCAGCTTTTGCATTTCGGTCTTTTGGGGTTCTGCTGCGTTTTCTGTGCTCTCGGCAAGCTCTGCCTCAAGCTTTTTTGCAGCCTCGTATGCGGCATTCTCAAGAACAAGCAGCGGCTCGCGCTTGCGCGTGAGAATGGTAAGAACAAGCAGGGCGGCACCGCAACCAATGAAGCAAAGAAGGCCTACCAGCTGCGAAATGCGGATGTTTGTGCCGGGCACGTAGAGGCTATCTGTGCGGAAGCCCTCGATGAACATACGTCCAAAGCCATACCACGTAAAGTAGAAAAGTGCGATTTGACCGTGGAATCTCTTGTGCTTATAAATAACGTTTGCAAGTGCAAAGCCAACAATGTTCCAAACGCTCTCATAAAGGAACGTAGGGTGATAATAGGTGGTAACGCCCCATTGGTTAAGCCCCATGCGGAAGGTGTGGAAGAAGCTTCCCTCACCCGAGGTCAATACCAGCTCCTTGTTGAAGAAGAAAAAGCGCGTGGTATCGGTAATGGCATAGCCGTACGCCTCGCCGTTGAAGAAGTTACCCCAACGCCCCATTGCTTGCGCGATCATAACACCGGGAGCCGCCATATCAAACAGCTTTCTCCACGAGATCTTTTTAAAGTAGCACATGATGACGATGCCAAGGCAACCGCCAATAATGCCACCGTAAATGCCAAGGCCGCCATTCCAAATGGCAAGCGCCTCGCCAAGGGTCTCGTATTGGTCAAGCGTGGTTAAAACGTAGTAGGCGCGCGCGCCGATGATGCCCAGAACGACCGTGAGTAGGGCGATATCAACGATATCATCCATTACAACGTGCTCGTTCTTTTTGCCGCGGAAAATTACGTAGGCAACGGCACAGATGATGCCAAGCGTAATGATGAGGCCGTACCAGCGAACCTCAAGCTTGCCAAACAGCGTAAAAACAATTTTGTTCAGTTCCATTTCCTCAATGCCAAGACCGGGGAAAGAAACAAAGGTTTTATCGAACATACGTTCTCCTTTCCGTCTGCGTCACCTTACAGTGGGCGAACAACAGACATTGCAAAATACTGTGGTTGATAAAGCGTGTGCAAAAGCTCTTCGAGCTCCTCTTTTTGAATGGACTGAAGAACTGTGGGGACATCGAAAATTTGGGAGCCGTCGAAAACAAAGGACAACAGTCGGTTTGCGATCTCGTCGGTGGAGTCGTATGCACGAACCTCGTCGGCATACATCACGCGGCGGCAACGCTCAAAGTCCTCGGTGGAAAGTCCTTCCCTCTTGACCCCTTCAAGATAATCCATCAGGCGTGCATAAACAGCTTCGGGGTCCTTCGATTCGCCCGAAATGCAGGTGAACGCGAATTGGTCGCCGTCGGCAGAATACCCGAACGAAAACGAGGGAGAGACCAAATTCTCCTCAAACAGCTTCGCATAAAACGCGCCTGCCTGCGAGAAAAGGATCTCATTGAGCAGAGCCACAGAAAGGTCGTGGCGCAAACGCTCCTCGGGAATTTCAAAGCGTGTGTTATCCTTGATGCCGATATAGAAGATCGGCTTTGCCACCTGCATTTTTGCCTTTGCGCGCTTGCGACGAACGCTCTCGGGCTCGGCGGGAAAGATGCGCGTAACCGTTTCTTTTTCTTCCCGCGCGGCGGGCAAGATGCGGTCGGCAACCGCTAAAACCTGCTCGGGCGTGACGTTTCCGCAAACGATGAGCGCCATATTTTCAAGGCGGTAGAAGGCGTTGTAACACTCGTAAAGCAATTCGGGAGTGATCTTTTCAATGGTCTTGACCGTTCCCAAAACGTTGTTGCGTACGGGAGATTTGTGGTAAAGAGAGTTGACCAAGCCCAAGTAGGCTCTCTCCCACGGGCTATCCTGATCCTCGTGGATCTCCTCGCCAATAATGCCCCGCTCGCGCGCCACCGACTCCTCGGTGAAGTGCGGCTGGGTGACAAAGGTGAGTAGCTCGGCAAGGGATTCTTCAACATTTTCGGTGCAGCTGAAAAGATACGCCGTTTTGTCGTAATCGGTATAGGCATTGGAATCAGCACCGAGCGCCGAAAAACGCGTGAAGGTATCGCTTCCGTCGGGAGCTTCAAAAAGCTTGTGCTCCAAAAAGTGCGCAATGCCCTCGGGGGCGGCAATTCGTCTATCTCCTACACCAAAGTGGGTGTTCAGGGAGCCGTATTTGGTGGCAAACAACGCATACGTGTTTGTCATTTGCTTTGGAAAGACGTAAATAGAAAGTCCGCTTACGTGCTCTACGTAGGTGTATTTTTCGCGCAAAAGCGCGGATGTGTACTCAATTTTCTTCATCGTCTCTCTCCTCTCCGCCCGTTGGGTGCAGGACAAAAACGGTATCTATTTGCATTTGCTTTGCTACACGAACAACGTCCTCGCGTGTTAGCGCCGCAATGCGTGCGGTTGCCTCCTCGGGAGAAACCGAAACGCCTGCCAACGCCCTGCCAAGATAATAGACCTCCATTGCTGAAGGACTATCCGAGAGCTGACGGTAAGCGTTTGCCATAGACTTTTGCGCCGCTTGCCACTCGGCATCGCTGATGTCGCCTGCTGCAAGAGAAGCAAGCTGACGGCGTATTTCTGCCTCGGCTTCCTCGCGGCGGTCGTCCTCAAGGCTACAGCAAATGGTGAGCGCCGCCTTGTAGGCGTTGAAGGTAGAAAAGCAGGAGTAGCAAAGCCCTAATTTTTCGCGCACGTTGATAAACAATTTGGAAACGGGAGAGGACGAGCCCAAAAGCTCGTTGTAGAGCGTAACGGCAAAAAAGTCCTCATCCTGCACGGCGGCAGGGGTGCGCAAGCCCATTACCAAAGCGCTTTGATGAACGGGCAGGTCCTCGCACACTCTGCGCTCCTCCCCGTGGCGTTTGATGCTTGCCACGTTGGTGAGCGGAATGGCGGGGTGATTTTTTTCGATCGTTTCGATTTGGATATCTTCTATACCGAGCCCCTTTGTTAAGGCATCAATCACGCTCTCCTTGTCGGTTGCGCCAACGTAAAAGGCGTGGAGCGAGAGGTTTTGATAGAGTTCTTTCCAATAGGCGGTCAGTGCTTCGGGCGTGACTGCCATGATCTCTTCCTCGGTGCCGTAAAGGGGGATGCCGCAGGGCTCGCTATCGAACATCACCCGACGGCAAGCATCCATTGCGTAGCTTTGCGGGTGGTTCTTTTTGGCGCGAATAGCATCACAGTGCAGCTGCTTTTCGCTCTCTACGTAATTGGCGCAAAGCAGTCCGTTCTCATCCAACGCGGGCGAGAAAAACACCTCGCGCATCATTTCTACAACCTCGCAGAGCAGCGTTTCGCGCTCGGGAGCGCCTGCGGGAAGATACTCCTTGCCCAAAACGTTGGCGCAAAGGCCAAACACCTGCGCGTCCCCTCGGTAGAAGTTGCGCACCGAAAGATCGGTGCCATAAAGATAATCGAGGCGGCGGTTGATTGCGGAAATATCGGGGTAGCTCTCGGTTCCGCGCAAGAGCACGGATAAGAGTAGCGAGGTCATATAGGGCTTTTGCCCCTCGATGGGCAGAACCGCCGAGAGCGAGAGCATTTCGGTTTTGAATTTTTGTGTTTGACAAAGCCGCAGCGAAAGCGTTGGGCTCAGTCGCAATTCAAGTGGGATCATATAGCTTTCCTTTGTGTGGAATTCGGCACTCTGTTAGTACCGTTTAGTACCGTCGGGGTCGGGCGTGTTTGAAAAATCAGGCTCGGTGACGGTAGGAGTTGTCTCTTCGGGCGTAGTCTCTTCGGGCGTAGTCTCCTCTGGCGTGGTCTCCTCTGGCGTCGTCTCCTCAAGGACGGTCTCCTCGGGCGTGGTTGGCGAAAGGATCGTGCCGCTTGTGCCTTCCTCGGGAAGAGGCAAAAGCGAGCAGGACGCCGTCGTAGCGCCGAGCAAAAGAGCCAACAAAAGCGCAAAAAGCTTGCAGATGCGGCGCATTATGCCTCCAGGGAGCGCAGATATTTGATGCAGCGCTCTACCTCTTTGATGCCGGTGGGGTTGAGGGTCTCACTCTCAACGACCATTTCGAGCCCATGAGCAATGGCGTACTCGCGAACGGCGGCAACGGGGGCAGTTCCCTCGCCAAGTGCCTTGCCTTGTCCGTTAGCAAGACCGTCCTTGATGTGGATAACGCTTACGCGGTCGCCAAGACGCTCGAGCAACGCGATGGGATCCTCGCCTGCGGCATACGCCCAAAAGGTGTCGATCTCAAACTTGATGTTGGTTCTTCTCTCAAGCTCGGCGTGAGGGATCTGACCGAATTTGTTGGGCAGGAACTCGTCCTTGTGGTTGTGGTAGGAGAGCGTAATGCCGTGCTCGGCGAGAACGGGTTGTGCCGCGTTGACGGTTGCAATAAATGCGTTCAGCTTTGCTCTATCCGAAAGATCTGCCCAAGGAATGATGATGTTTTTGTTGCCGATGATCTTGTGGTAAAGAATGGTGTTCATAATGCGGTCGGGGGTGAGCTCCTCCCAGCCTGTGTGCGTGCCGCTGATGCGCAGACCCGTATCGCGCAGCATACGGCGAACCTCGGTGGCACTGTTGCCAAAGAAGCCTGCAAACTCAACAAAGCTGTAGCCAAGGTCGGCTACCTTTTGCATTGCTTTCTCAAGACCGCTTTGGGTAATGTCTCTAACACTGTATAATTGCAATCCGTATTCCATGATCTGTCTCCTTTTTTGTGCCAAATTCGGCATTTAATCTTGTAAACAAGATTATTATACCGCATTTGAGAGGAATTGTCAACAATATGTAGTATTTTTCGTTTGTAAAAACCTTTTGGGACGCCGAGGGTCTCGCTGCGGCTCGTGTCACAAAAGTTGCCTGCGGCAACTTAACGTTCTAACAGTCCACCGGACTGTCATTCATTACGCTCGCGTCGCTACGCGACGTCGTCCCCCTACAAATATTGTTTTTGTGAGTGCTTTTTTGAAGGGGTGCGGGGGAACTTTTCTCGCGAAAAAAGTTCCCCCGCAATCTTTCTAAAATTCACTTTAAAACAGTCCTGAAATCTTGCCGTCGTCGTCGACGTCGATGCGTTCGGCGGCGGGAGATTTAGGCAGACCGGGCATGGTCATAATATCGCCCGTCAGGGCTACGATAAAGCCGGCACCTGCCGAAACCTTGACGTTGCGAACGGTTACTGTAAAGTTTTCGGGCGCGCCAAGCTTTGTCATATCATCCGAAAAGCTGTATTGCGTTTTTGCCATACATACGGGCAATTTATCAAAGCCGAGAGAGGTGAGCTTGTCGATCTCTTTTTTTGCCGCGGGCGCGATCACAACGCCATCGCCGCGGTAGATGTTCTTGACGATCGCCTCGATCTTATCCTCGATGCTACCCTCAAGCGAGTAGGAGAAGCGGAAATCGTGGGGCTCTTCGCACAGACGTACGACCTCTTCTGCCAGCGCCACACCGCCCTTGCCGCCCTCTGCCCATACGGTGGAAAGGACAACGTTAACGCCAAGCGCCTTGCATTTTTCAATAACGAGCGCAATTTCGGCATCGGTGTCGGTCGGGAAACGGTTGACGGCGACCACGCAAGGCAGCCCGTAAACGTCCTTGATGTTTGAAACGTGGCGAAGCAAGTTGGGCAGCCCCGCGCCGAGGGCTTCGAGATTCTCTGCCCCAAGCTCGGTTTTTGCAACACCGCCGTGCATTTTGAGCGCGCGAACGGTTGCTACAACGACTACCGCATCGGGATCAAGACCTGCCATACGGCACTTGATGTCAAGGAACTTCTCTGCTCCAAGATCGGCACCAAAGCCCGCCTCGGTGATGGCATAGTCGCCAAGCTTCATTGCCATTTTGGTGGCAATGACCGAGTTGCAGCCGTGTGCGATGTTGGCAAAGGGTCCGCCGTGAACGAACGCGGGAGTTCCCTCAAGCGTTTGCACGAGATTGGGCTTGAGCGCATCCTTGAGGAGTGCCGCCATAGCGCCAACTGCGCCAAGATCGCCCGCGGTAACGGGCTTTTCGTCATACGTGTATGCAACAACGATGCGAGAGAGGCGCTCCTTGAGGTCTGGAATCGAGTTGGCAAGGCAGAAAACTGCCATAATTTCGGATGCTACCGTAATGTCGTAGCCATCCTCGCGCGGTACGCCGTTGACGCGTCCGCCAAGACCGTCGGTGACAAAGCGAAGCTGACGGTCGTTCATATCCACGCAACGCTTCCATGTGATGCGGCGAGGATCAATGTTCAGTCTGTTACCCTGATAAATGTGGTTATCGAGCATTGCGGCAAGCAGGTTGTTTGCCGCACCGATGGCGTGGAAGTCGCCTGTGAAGTGCAGGTTGATATCCTCCATAGGAACGACCTGCGCGTATCCGCCGCCTGCGGCGCCGCCCTTGATGCCAAACACGGGGCCAAGCGAGGGCTCGCGAAGAGCGACCACGCAGTTCTTGCCAATGCGGCGCATACCGTCGGCAAGACCGATGGTGGTGGTGGTCTTACCCTCACCCGCAGGGGTGGGGGTAATTGCCGTTACCAAAACAAGCTTTCCGTTCTTACGTGTGCTGCTTTTGAGCAACGCGTAGTCAACTTTGGCCTTGTATTTGCCGTACTGTTCGAGATATTCTTCATCCACGCCCGCGATTTTTGCAATCTCGGTGATGGGTTGCATTTTTGTGCTTTGTGCAATTTCAATGTCACTTAAATATGCCATAGTATGCCTCCGTTAAGAGAAATATTTGACTGCAGATTCAAAAAGTTTCATGTCGTATTTGCCATCCACGTTCTTGTAAAGACCGTTTCCAATGCGCTCGCTATGTCCCATTTTGCCAAACACGCGACCGTCGGGCGAGGTGATGCCCTCAATGGCAAATGCCGAATTGTTGGGGTTGTAGCGAATATCGTCGGTTGCGTTGCCATCGAGATCGACGTACTGCGTTGCGATCTGTCCGTTTGCCGCAAGCTGACGGATCAGCTCGTCGGATGCGAGGAAGCGTCCCTCGCCGTGCGAGATCGGTACGGTGTAGACCTCGCCAACCTCGGTGCCCGCGAGCCAAGGTGACTTGTTGGAAGCAACACGGATGCGAACCAGCTTGGACTGGTGGCGAGAAATGCTATTAAAGGTCAAGGTGGGGCAATTTACGTCGGTATCCACGATCTTGCCGTAAGGCACCAGACCGAGCTTGATGAGCGCTTGGAAGCCATTGCAGATGCCTGCCATAAGGCCGTCGCGCTTGTCGAGCAGGTCGCTCACACCCTCGCGGATAGCGGCGTTGCGGAAGAACGCCATAATGAATTTGCCCGAGCCGTCGGGCTCGTCGCCGCCCGAAAATCCGCCGGGAACGAATACCATTTGCGAGGTGGAAAGCTCCTTTGCAAATGCTTCTACGCTGCGCGAAATTCCGTCGGACGTGAGGTTGTTGATAACAAAGATCTTTGCATCCGCACCTGCATCGCACATCACCTTTGCGGTGTCGAACTCGCAGTTGGTGCCGGGGAATACGGGAATGAGCACCTTGGGCTTTGCAACCTTGATAGCGGGTGCTTTTGTGCTCTTTTCGGTGTAGGAGAAGGTTTCAAGCGTCTTGCTATTGGTGTTTTCGAGCGTGGGATAGACACCCTCAAGCTTGCCCTCATAAAGGGCATCCAATTCACTCATGGCGACCGATTCATCGCCCCAGGTCAGTGCGGCATCGTTGGTAAAGTAGCCAATGGTTTGACCCTTTTCGTCGGCATCGACCTCGAGTAGGAAGGTGCCGTAATTGTATTCAAAAATGTTGTTAAGGTAAAGATACTCGGAAAGATAACGGAAGCCAAGTCCGTTGCCGATGCACATTTTGTAAACCGCCTCGGCAATGCCACCGTAGGTGGGCGTGTAGGCAGAATAGACCTTGCCTGCGCGCATCAGCGCGGTGACCTTTTGGAAGGATTCCAAGAGGGATTCTGCGGTGGGAAGTCCATCCTTGCCGTAGCGAGGTGTGATGGCGATGAGCTTGTGCCCTGCCGCCTTGGCGTCGTTTGAAATAACCTCGTCAACATTGCCTGTGGTAACGGCGAAAGAAACGAGCGTAGGCGGAACGTCGAGCTTTTCAAAAGAACCGCTCATCGAGTCCTTGCCGCCGATTGCGGCAATGCCAAGCTCCTTTTGTGCGCGGAAGGCGCCAAGGAGTGCCGCCATAGGCTTGCCCCAACGCTTGCCGTCCTTAAGGGGTTTTTCGAAATATTCTTGAAAGGAAAGATATACGTCCTCAAAGGAAGCGCCCGTTGCAACCATTTTGCAAACACTCTCCACAACTGCGAGGTATGCGCCGTGGTAGGGGCTCTTTTCGCTGATGTAGGGGTTGTATCCCCACGCCATATAGGAGCAGGTGTCGGTATGTTTTTCCTCCACCGAAATTTTGTGCACCATTGCTTGAATGGGCGTTTTTTGATGCTTGCCGCCAAAGGGCATCAGCACCGTTCCCGCACCGATGGTGGAGTCAAATCTTTCGCTCAAGCCACGCCCCGAGCAAACGTTGAGGTCGGAAACGAGCGCGCGGTAGCCGTTGGCAAAGCTCTTGACCTCGGGCTTTTGATAATCCTCGATTTTTGCGGGGGTAATGTCAATGTGCTTCTCTGCTCCGTTGGAGTTGAGGAACTCGCGAGAGATATCCACAATGGTCTTACCGTTCCAATGCATACGAAGTCGGGGCTCCTCGGTTACACGTGCCACAACGGTGGCTTCGAGGTTTTCGGTCTCGGCAAGAGCGCAAAAACGCGCTACGTCACACGATTCCACAACAACTGCCATTCTTTCCTGCGACTCGCTGATGGCGAGCTCGGTGCCGTCAAGACCCTCATATTTTTTGGGAACGGCGTCAAGGTTGATATCAAGTCCGTCGGCAAGCTCGCCAACGGCAACAGAAACGCCACCCGCGCCAAAGTCGTTGCAGCGCTTGATCATGCGGCAAGCCTCGGCGTTGCGGAAGAGACGTTGGAGTTTTCTTTCTTCGGGTGCGTTACCCTTTTGCACCTCGGCACCGCAGGTCTCAACCGAGTGAGAGTCGTGCGCCTTGGAAGAGCCGGTTGCACCGCCAATACCATCACGTCCCGTTCTGCCACCCAAAAGGATGACGATATCACCATCTGCAGGGCACTCACGGCGAACGTTTTCGGCAGGAGCTGCGGCAATAACTGCGCCGATCTCCATACGTTTTGCCGCGTAGCCGGGGTGATAAAGCTCGTTAACCATACCCGTAGCAAGACCGATCTGGTTGCCGTAGGAAGAGTATCCTGCAGCAGCGGTCTGCACGATCTTTCTTTGAGGAAGCTTACCCGGAATGGTATCGCCCACGGGAACGGTAGGATCTGCCGCGCCGGTAACACGCATTGCCGCATAGACGTAGGAACGACCCGAGAGAGGATCGCGGATAGCACCGCCAATGCAGGTAGCCGCGCCGCCAAAGGGCTCGATTTCGGTGGGATGGTTGTGTGTTTCGTTTTTGAAAAGCAAGAGCCAAGGCTCCATATTGCCGTCTACTTCAACTTCCATCTTAACGGTGCAGGCGTTGATCTCCTCGCTCTCGTCAAGCTTATCGAGCTTACCTGTTTTGCGCAGATATTTTGCGGCAAGGGTGCCGATATCCATGAGATTGATGGGCTTGGTTCTGCCAAGCTCGCGGCGCGTTGCAAGGTAATCCTCATAGGTCTCTTGCAAAAGGTCGTCCTCAAATTTGACACTGTCAATGGTGGTGTTAAAGGTGGTGTGGCGGCAGTGATCCGACCAATAGGTGTCAATCATACGGATCTCGGTAATGGTCGGGTTTCTCTGCTCTGTTTTGAAATAGTCTTGGCAGAATGCGATGTCGTCGGCATCCATTGCAAGACCGTAGTCGCGCACAAACTTCTCAAGCCCTGCGCGGTCAAGCTCGAGGAAGCCTTCGAGAGTTGCGACCTCGGTGGGGATGTCATACTTTACCGTCAGCGTTTCGGGCAGCTCGAGTGCCGCCTCTCTTGCTTCAACGGGATTGATGACATATTTTTTGATCTGCGCAAGGTCGGCGTCTGTCAGTTCTCCGCCCAAAAGATAAACCTTTGCGGTGCGGATGATGGGGCGCTCGCCCTGCGAGATGATTTGAATGCATTGCGCGGCAGAGTCGGCTCTCTGGTCGAACTGACCGGGCAGATACTCTGTGGCAAACACAGCCTCTCCCTCTTTTTGGGGGAGTTCGGGTGTTGTAATATCGAGCTGAGGCTCGGAAAAGACCGAACGAACCGCCTCGCCAAAGAGCTCGGGAGTAATGTTTTCAACATCATAGCGGTTGAGGATGCACACCGAGGTGAGGGCAGAGATCCCCAACAAGTTCTTCAATTCGGAGTGGAGCGCGTTTGCCTCGTGGGCAAGCTCTCTTCTTTTTTCAACGTGAATTCTGTAAACCATACTTATTGCTCCTTTGCGGCAAGCGCTCTCTTTCCGATATCGTTTCGATAATATGCGTTTTCAAAATGAATTTTCTTTACCATTGCGTATGCGCCATTGATAGCATCTTCAAGCGTGTCGGCTACTGCGGTAGCACCGAGAACACGACCGCCGTTTGTAACAAGCACGCCATCCTTGATAGCCGCGCCTGCAACGTAGACGCTGTCGGCGATATCGGCAGGAATGGTCATTTCAAAGCCTTTTTGGTAGTGCGTGGGGTAGCCTTTAGATGCCATAATAACGCAACAAGCATTGCCATCCGCAAACTCTACGGGGCAATCGGCAAGCGTGCCGTTTGTGACTGCTTGCATAACGGTGAGAAGGTCGCTCTTAAGGAGCGGCAGCACGACCTGTGTTTCGGGGTCGCCAAAACGACAGTTGTATTCAATGACCTTGGGGCCGTTTTCGGTCAACATAAGACCGAAATAAAGGCATCCCTTAAAGGTTCTGCCCTCGGCATTCATTGCCTTGGCGGTGGGCAAAAAGATCTCCTGCATACAACGTTCTGCAATTTCGGGAGTGTAATAGGGGTTGGGAGCAACCGTACCCATACCACCGGTGTTGAGGCCTGTGTCGTTATCCCCTGCCCTCTTGTGGTCCATAGAGGAAACCATGGGAACGACGGTTTTGCCGTCGGTAAAGGAAAGCACCGAGACCTCGGGACCGCTCAAAAATTCTTCAATAACAATGTGGTCTCCGCTCGCGCCAAAGACCTTATCCTGCATCATCGAGCGAACGGCATCCTTTGCTTCGTCGCGCGTAAGAGCAATGATAACGCCCTTGCCGAGTGCGAGGCCGTCTGCCTTAATGACGGTGGGAATGGGTGCAGTCTCGAGGTATGCCAGCGCCGCATCCATATCGTCAAAGACCTCGTAGGCGGCGGTGGGAATACCGTATCTCTTCATCAGGTTTTTGGAAAAGACCTTGCTACCCTCAATAATAGCCGCATTGGCGCGCGGGCCAAAGCAAGGAATTCCCTTCTCTTCAAGCGCGTCGACCGCGCCAAGAACAAGCGGATCATCGGGCGCGACGACCGCGTAGTCGATGCCTGCTTCTACGGCAAAGGCAACGATCTTTTCGATATCCTTTGCACCGATATCAACGCACGTGGCATCCTTTGCAATGCCACCGTTGCCGGGAAGCGCGTAAATTTCGGTGACGTTTTTATTCTCTTTGAGTTTTTTGATGATGGCGTGCTCTCTGCCGCCGCCACCAACGACCATAATCTTCATCAAAATTCTCCTGTGATGGTAAAATGTATTCAACTGTGAACGATATACCCCTCTCAGGCACCTTACGGTGCCAGCTCTCCCCGAGGAGAGCCTTTTCTACTTAAGCCTCGCCCTTTGGGAGAGGTGCAAACGTCGCTTTGCGACGGGTGACGGAGAGGGAAAAATTCAAAGGGTTAGGATTTTGGAATTGTATCAGTTAGTGGTGGAACAGACGCATTCCCGTGAATGCCATGGTGATGCCGTATTTGTTGCAGCAATCAATAACAACGTCATCGCGAATCGAGCCGCCGGGCTCGGCAATGTATTTTACGCCGCTGCGCTTTGCTCTTTCGATATTGTCGTCAAACGGGAAGAAGGCATCCGAGCCCAGAGATACGCCGTCGATGGTAGCAAGATATGCCAACTGCTCCTCGCGGGTGAAGGGTGCGGGCTGTTCGGTAAAATACTTTTGCCAATTTCCGTCGGCGCAAACATCCTCTTCGTTTTGGTTGATGTAACCGTCAATGACGTTATCTCTGTCGGGACGACCAAGCGTGGATTTGAAAGGCAGAGCGAGCACCTTATCGTGCTGACGCAGGAACCAAGTATCTGCCTTGCCGCCTGCAAGACGTGTGCAATGGATACGCGATTGCTGACCTGCACCTACGCCGATGGCCTGTCCGTCTACTGCGTAGCAGACAGAGTTGGATTGCGTATATTTGAGGGTGATGAGCGCGATAATGAGGTCGCGTACGGCACTTTCGGGCAGATCCTTGTTTTCGGTTACGATATTGGAAAGCAGCTCGCGGTTGATCTCAAAATTGTTTCTTCCCTGCTGGAAGGTGATTCCAAATACTTGTTTGGTTTCTTGAACGGCAGGAACGTAGTTGGGATCGATTTGAACGATGTTATAGTTGCCCTTTCTCTTGCTCTTGAGAATTTCAAGTGCCTCGGGCTCGTAGCCGGGAGCGATAACGCCGTCGGACACCTCGCGCTTAATGAGGAGCGCGGTGGTGACGTCGCAAACGTCGGAGAGGGCTACCCAGTCGCCAAAGGAGCACATACGGTCGGTACCGCGCGCTCTTGCGTAGGCGCAAGCCAAGGGGGACTCGTCAAGACCTTCGATGTCATCGACAAAGCAAGCCTTCTTGAGTTTTTCGGAAAGCGGTATACCAACCGCAGCAGATGTGGGGCTGACGTGCTTGAACGAGGTAACTGCGGGGAGTCCGAGCGCGGCTTTGAGCTCTTTGACAAGCTGCCAAGAGTTGAAAGCATCCAGGAAGTTGATATATCCCGGTCTGCCGCACAAAATTTCGATGGGCAGCTCGCTGCCATCCTGCATATAGATCTTTGCAGGCTTTTGGTTGGGGTTACAGCCG
>JBGVQK010000048.1:0-4017 GCA_045127455.1 Eubacteriales bacterium | reverse complement strand
AGCGCCTGCGTAAATAACACCTTTTAGAAAGTTGTTGGATATTTGATAAGACGTGCGGGGGAACCCTTTTTGGGAAAAGGGTTCCCCCGCACCCCTTCCCAAAAACTTTCTAACAAGGGGTCTATAAAAACAAGTCGTTAGTTCTCGGATAGACAGTCGGCGCGCGCCACTTGGCGCGCTTTTGCTATCGCAAGCGATTAGGTAGCGAAGCGGCGTGAGCGTAATGAATGACAGTCCGGTGGACTATCAGAGCGCCAAGTTGCCGCAGGCAACTTTTGTGACACGAGCCGCAGCGAGACCCACCGAGACCCTACTCGCTCAGAAAGTTGTTTGGCATTGGCACGGACCGCCGAGGACGTCGGTCCCTACAATGGTAAACATACCTTTTGTAGGGGACGACCTCCCGGGCGTCCCGAAAGCGTACGATCCTTTAGAATAAAAATGGGCGATTCGTGAATCGCCCCTACAATAAACTTTATTATATTTCGTAGGGGCGACCAGTGGTCGCCCGCAAACAAACGCATACCGTGAATGAAATCGGCGGCAGCAAAAGCGCGCACAAGGCGCGCGCCACCCGTCCGTCAGTGCACTAACAACTCTATTTAGATGGTTTTTGTGCCAAAGTTTTTGAAGGGGGTGCAGGGGGAACTTTTTTTCAAAAAGTTCCCCCCTGCATTCTCTTTCTATTACTTCTTCTGTGCCTCAAGCTCACGGCGGCGGCGCATCATTTCCTTCATACGGAGTTCGGTATTGAGGATCTTTTTGCGCAGACGGATGGACTTGGGTGTGACCTCGATGAGGTCGTCATCGGTGATATATTCGATCGCTTCTTCCAAGGTAAAGATCTTGGCGGGCGTGAGAAGGAGCTTTTCATCCGCGCCCGCGGAACGGATGGCGGTGAGCTGCTTCTTTTTGCAGGGGTTGACGGCGATGTCATCGTTTTTCGGGTTTTCACCAACGATCATGCCCTCGTAAACCTGCGTTTGAGGACCAACAAAGAGCTGTCCGCGCTCTTGGGTGTTGTAGAGGCCGTAACGGGTGGTCTCGCCTGCCTCGGATGCGATGAGAGAGCCGGTAAACTTCATGGCAACCTCTCCGCGGTAGGGTGCGTAACCGTCGAAGATGGTGTTGATAACACCCTCGCCGTGGGTGGCGGTGAGGAACTCGGAACGGTAGCCAAACAGGCAACGCGAAGGAATGGAATATTCGATGCGTGTGCGGCTTCCCACAGGGTTCATCGAAAGAAGATCACCCTTGCGTTGGGAGAGCTTTTCAACAACAACGCCAACGTAATCCATGGGGACGTCAAGCGTCACGCGCTCCATAGGCTCACACTTTTGACCGTCAATTTCTTTGTAAAGCACACGGGGGTTGGAGCAAGCAAGCTCAAAGCCCTCGCGGCGCATAGTTTCAAGCAGAATGGAAAGGTGCATTTCGCCTCTGCCCGCAACGCGGAACTCGTCGGTGGTGTCACCGTCGGATACGCGCAAGGAAACGTCCTTGAGCAGCTCGCGATAGAGTCTGTCACGCAGCTGACGGGAGGTTACAAACTTACCCTCTTTGCCTGCCAAGGGGCTGTTGTTGACCATGAAGGTCATTTCCATGGTAGGCTCGGAGACTTTAACGAATTCGAGAGGCTCGGGACAAGCAACAGTGGTCAGCGTGTCACCAATGGTGATGTCGCCCGCACCGGAGAAGCAAACGATATCTCCAACGGTTGCGTGCTCAACAGGCTGACGAACAAGGCCGTCGATTTGGTAGAGAGATACGACCTTGGTCTTTTTGATTGCACCGGGGGTGTGATAGTTGCAGATGGCAACCTCTTGACCCACGCGAATGTTGCCGCGCTCAATGCGACCAATGCCGATACGTCCAACGTAATCGTTGTAGTCGATAGAGGAAACGAGCAGTTGAAGATCGCCCGTCTCATCTCCCTCGGGAGCAGGCATATAGTTGACGATCTTTTCAAACAAAGGTGTCAGGTCGGTGCCGGGAACGTCGGGATCCTCGGTAGCCGTACCGGAACGACCCGAGCAGTACATCATGGGGCTATCGAGCTGGTCGTCGTTAGCGCCAAGGTCCATAAGGAGCTCGAGGATCTCGTCCTCAACCTCGCCAAGGCGTGCGTCGGGCTTGTCTATTTTGTTGATGCAAACAATAACACGGTGGTTGAGTTCAAGCGCCTTTTGCAGAACGAAGCGCGTTTGGGGCATGGGTCCCTCGGCAGCGTCAACAAGCAGAATAACACCGTTTACCATCTTCAGGATACGCTCAACCTCGCCACCAAAGTCGGCGTGGCCGGGGGTGTCGATAATGTTGATTTTGATATCCTTATAGTGAACGGCAGTGTTCTTTGCCAAAATGGTAATGCCGCGCTCTTTTTCAAGGTCGCCCGAGTCCATTACGCGGGTAACGGTCTCTTGGTTTTCGCGGTAGATGCCACCTTGCTTCAAAAGGCCGTCTACCAGTGTCGTTTTGCCGTGGTCAACGTGCGCAATGATCGCTACGTTTCTCAAATCTTCTCTAATCACTTTTCAAATTCTCCATATTCGTCCAAAAATTTTGAAAAAACCAACCAAATATATATTATACCACAAAAACCACCCTTTGAAAACCCCTATTACATACATTTTTTGAAAAAATGTGATAGTTTGTTTTGTAGGAGTTGACAAAAAGGGGAAACTTAGAACATTTTGAAATCATATTGTAGGGGTGATTTACGAATCGCCCGTTTCAAAAGAAAATCGCCACACTATGCCACTATATGTCATTCTGAGCGCAGGTCGGCGTGTCCGACCGCCGACCGAAGTCGAAGTTTTGTTGAGGGAGTGAGCCGCAGGCGACGATCCGATACAAAACCGAGGAGCGAATGCGACGATGGGATATGGCTGAGAGTTTTGGTGACTTTTGAACTGATGTAACATTCCGCTGGCAAGCCACCAAGATTTTGAGCCATATCCCGCTACGGCTACGCCTTGCGCTTCCGCTTGTTCGCTTGCGCTCAACCCGCGGAAGTTCGACTACGCAAACCGCTCCGCGGTTTTCTCCGCTCAGAATGACAGGTTGATTTATTGGATTAAAATCAAAAGCGGGCGACCGAGGTCGCCCCTACCTTGCAACAAAAAAGCCCGAGGATTTTGTCCTCGGGCGGGTGGTTATTTGGTGATTGCTTTTTCTACAAGCTCTGCAATTTTATCGGTAACGTAGCTGAGAGCTGCAACCTTGTCTTGTGTTTCCATATTGGATTCCTTTATCATTGCCATATTGTTATCAAATGCCGATTTTACCAAATTAACTTTTTTGGTTTCCTCGTTTTGAATGTCATTGTACATTTTTTCATACATTTCAAGCATCTTGAGAAGTGTCAGCTCTCTCGTATAAAAAACGTTGCAAATTTCGGAAATTTGCTCACCGGAATCCTCAACGTTTTCACTCTCGAACGTTGAAAGCGCATCCCCAAGGCGATGCAAAGATGTTTGACTGTTTTCGGTAAGCTGCTTTTGCAGAATGGTAATCTGTGTGAAGATTTCCTTTGCGGTCAATTCGTTTGTATTATTAGACATTTTTTCTTCCTCCAAAATTTTATCCGGAGGACACGCAAGGCATATTTTATTTTCGTCTACGAAGCGTGCCCTGCCGTTTTTTACAAGACCTTTTGCCCGTTTTGGGTAGGTCGCCTCATATTCATTTCCTTGCTCATCTACTACAATAATGTTTTTTTCGATGGGTGTCACCCCCTTATAGCGATATGCAATTATTTTTGTGATGCCGTTTTTTGTTATGGGTGCCGTCCCCATTCACGAGATTATTATACCACATAAGGGGAAATTTGTCAAGAGGGGGGGCTGATTTTTTATTCGCAATACCCTTTTGTTTTCGGGGCGTCGAGGACGTCGCCCCCTACGAGAGTTGTTTTGACTTGAATTGTCTTTTGTGCGGTTGAATGTTTGGCACGATTAAAACAACCATTCTTGAAGCTTAACTTGCTTTGTAGGGGGCGACGTCCTCGACGCCCCG
>JBGVQK010000047.1:0-16462 GCA_045127455.1 Eubacteriales bacterium | reverse complement strand
TATCCAGGACCATCACTTATCATTGGTTATGCTCCATGTGAAATGCACGGTCTTAAGGGCGGTATGACAAACTGCCAAAACGAAATGAAGAAGGCAGTTGACGCAGGCTACTGGAACCTCTTTAGATTCAATCCAGCTCTCAAGGCTGAAGGCAAGAATCCATTTGCTCTTGACTCTAAGGAGCCAACAGGTGACTACCAAGCATTCCTTGCTAACGAAACTCGTTACGCTCGTCTTGCTCAACAGTTCCCAGAAAGAGCAAAGGCTCTCTTCGTAGAAAGCGAAGCACAAGCTAAGGCTAAGTACGAAAGACTTACAAAGTTTGTTGACCTTTACAACACAAACAAATAATTAAATAAAACAAAAGGCAACCGATTAGGGCGTTGCTCTAAAGGACAGTTTTCAGAAATACGGTATATCTCGAAAGAGGTATGCCGTATTTTGTATTTGTGGACACAAAAGCAGTGCTTGTCAGTAAAATTGACAAGTCATAGGTGAACGAAAAAAGGCTCTCCCTTTGGGAGAGCTCCCGACGGAGTCGGGTGAGAGGGGCGTCTTTCAACCCTCTCCGTCCGCCTTCGGCAGCCACCTCTCCCCAAAGGAGAGGCTTTTTCTACCTTCCGGAAGGTGAGCGAATTTTACATATACCTTTATCGCAATATATAAAAGCCTCAAAATCCTTATCCATACTGTATTTTCACTCCTTTCATATTCTGTGCCTTACAAATTTTATCGCAAAAAATGCTTTTGCTATATTATAGTGAAAAAATGACATCTTGATAAATGAAAATATCAAAAAACGTCATTTTTTTCTGCCAGTAAGGAAAATCGGCACTATAATATGTACTAAAAAGCAAAAGACCTCACTCCGTATTGCAACAAAGTAAGGTCTATATATTAAATATAATTTCTAATCACTCAAAAATTGGCAATCATACTCATCAAAAGCTATGCTTGTACCGTCCTCGAACATTATTACAACATTTGTAATTTCAAAGAAATCATAATTTTTCCCTTTTGTATCAGTTGTATTTAATTCGAATTTTTTGCTTTTTCCTATGGCTATTTCATCCCAAGAAGTATAGTGACTTTTAAAACCGCTTGTATATCCGGGGAAGGACAAAGCAAATTCAAACTCCATATATACAATGTCCGAATCAGAAACATTTTTAACAGTAAACGACAAAAAAGTTTGTCCCAATTGATTGTGTAACAATGCACCAAATTGGGGAGAAAGTCTAATTGTGTTTTGAACTTGATATTTGCGTTGTGAGCTTTTTAGGTTTTCCCGCTCCGCTTCGGAAAGAGCTTTCATTTCATTTGGAGTTGTAGAATCATATAGCAAAATAGCGGTAGATTCATCAAAAACAGTCTCATAAGTCAAAATTTTAAATTGGTCGTTGTTTAGAATAATGATAGCAGAAAAATCCGTATATATTTCAAAAGACTGTTCACTGCGTTTAACAATCAATTCGGAATCAAGTTGAGTATTTTCTTTTAGTATATGGGTTTCTTCTAATGCTAATAAAATATTTTTCGCCAAACTGTCACCAAAATGAGAAGATAATGCCTGAATGTTTTTTTCACCAAGGTCGTTGTTGGAATCTTCTGACGAAGGAATGGTGGTTAACTCTAAAACCAAAACCATTAAAACAACAAATGCAACGACAATAACACTAAAAATTATAAATCCTTTTTTGTTACTCATTTCTTAATCTCCTATTTTCAAAACACGAGAATTGTAAATTACAAACGGTACAATGTTTACCTTTTGTCAAACCAGTACGGTATAGGTAGTAGAAAAGGCGAACACTCAGACAAGCAACAAGATTAGTGCCAACCATACTGCCTTTTTCATAGTCATATCTCCAAGTATATAAAAAGGTGCGTAGCCGAAACTACGCACCGAAAAACGCAGTTTCGCTTCTGTTGCTACACAGTTCACATCGCTCGAAGATATGACAAGCAAAGCCTACGTTTTTACCAAACGTAAACTTCGAGCGTAATATTAAACTGTGTAGCGAGTGTATTATACCACATTTTAGAGAATTTGTCAATCTAAAAAGAATAAGACGGCTTGAATTTTCACTCAAACCGCCTTATCCGTTAGAAAACCTTACAATATCCGAACCTTACAAGGTTCTTGCTCCCCCTTTCGGGGGATGGTACGCTACGCTGAAAAGACTATCTATGTATGTTAGAAAGAAAGGAAAAAGAAAGGACTAACAAATAAAAACAACATAGCGTACCACCTTTCTGCTTCGAAGACTTACCGTTTCTAAAGCCTTGCACTATAATGATAATGTATCATCACATTATAATGATAGTAAGGCGGCGAGTGAAATATTCAATTTTTTTGTCGAAAGATAAAATATTTTTTGTTATTTTTCCGAAGAAGCCAAAAACAACATAAAATTGATTAACTCCGAGTGACCTGCCACCCAATATTTTAGCTTTTTGTTCATAATAGGAATAATATGTTCGCCACCAAAAGCTTTATTATCCTTAATAAACGAGTATTCTGACTTTGCACCACCGTGACAATGAAGAAAATACTCGCCATTCTTCTTAACATAGAGAAAAGTATCCACATAATAATCATCTGTAATGGGTAACCCATTCGTATAGCCGACAAGCAATGTTGCCGTTTCGGTGTCGTAAACACGACCATCAAATTTGACCTTCATTAGAAAGTCCTCCTTCATAGAATATATTTGTTCAACACAAGAGGTGCTGACACATATATTGTAGTGCCACTTTTTCTCGATGAAAAGAAACTGCAATATTTTCTTGAGAATTTTATCCCCCAACCGGTAAAGAACTGGTTGGGGGATGTTTTGTTATGCTTGTAATGCGGCGTTCCAATCCTTAACATAATGCTTCTTGGAAGAAATCTCTTTCAATTTAGGTTGCATATCCATAAATTGATATTGCCTTGTTTCCTTAAAGAATTGACAATAGCCCTTAATATGTTCGGCGGTGCGAATACCCTCGGTATCGTTATCAAGGCAAGAATAAACATTCATAACCTCGCTATGCCTATATAGAAAGCCTCTCAAAGCACCGATGTGATTGCCGTATATCGTAATGAAACAACTGCTTTCGGGTATCTCCATATCCAAATTGCCGCTTTTACAGAACGTAAGAAAGCTCAATAGGTTTATCGGATTTGAGAACACAAACACGTTGTCAAAGTAGTTATGTTCACGTGCAGGGGATAAAGCATATTCAAACCCAATATTGCGTTTAACGGTCAAATGCTGTGTATAGTCAAAAAAGGAGTGCGTACCCTCTTTAACTGCAGATACAACATTATGCTCACTGTCATAGGTCAAAAAGCAAAGGTTTTTATCCTTATCCATGGCGAGCAACCGATTGGCAAGTAAATCCTTAACGTAGGAATCATCAATCTGCTTTGTGCTTTCAAGATAGGCGTATGCTATTTTCTTGGAGTCTTTGCTATAACGATCTATAAAGAGGTCGTTTTCCAAAAGACCGTTCAAATTTTCTTTGTTTGGGTTGGGTATATCAAGTGCCAAAGGATAATGAGCTTCAACATACTCCTTGATACTGGTTTTACAGACCTTTTCATAAAAATAAAGAGCCATGTAAATAACTTGATTATCATTATAACCGTAATACTGCTTCAGTGTGTCGAAAACCGACAAATACTCAAAGGTTATGAGGTTATAAGAGCCTTCGTCAAATATAATGACTTCGGGATGCTCTTTGATATGTAGTACGCCATCGTGATAAATGAGCATATCGGCATCCCACCACACGAGCATATGCGATAAATAGCATCGGTTTACTTTTGCTACACGCTCTGGAGAGTAATTGTACTTGTAATTGTAGATTTTGTAGGTTTTTAACACTACATCGTTTTTAATAAGGTTTCTTGGTTTGATAACTTTGTCTTTTTTTACTGTATCCATTGTTTTGATACTCCTTTAATATAATTTTTCTTATAGGTTACGCTTGTACTAACGCTACGCTTGAACTTTGCCTTTTGTTTTAAGGCTCAATTCTTCCTTTCCTGGCTTGAGAGGATGTTCGGTTCGCACGGTCTATGGTTCAAACGCACAGATTTCAAAATGAGAACATCATTCTAATAACTGCTAACGCATCCCGTCTATTCATTGAAAAACGAAATAAGATTTGATTTTCCTTTGAACTCGTTGAATGTTCAGAACATTCTCCCTTAATAAGGTATGCTACCCGAAATTGAATTATCATAAAAAATTGTCGAACAACCACCAAACAAGAAAAAGTGTGTAGAATCAGCACGTAACATTTCTATTTTAGTTGCCTACAAATCAAACGGCAGAGAAAAATGTTCGAGCACCAAAACGCAAAAAGGCGTACAACACGAAACCGCATTGTACGCCTTGAAAATTCGATTATTTTTTAATTTGCACCAAATTTGCACCAAAACCGCAAACTTTGCAAAAAGAAAACCCCGAAAACCGTTGTGGTATCGGGGTTTTTTGATAATTGCCGTAAGGCTGTAATTATCTCTTGGAGTTTTAGCAATACCGTTTGATATCGTGAATAACGTGAAATATCGTGTGATATCGTGCATTTATCGTGTGATATCGTGCGATATCGTGAATATCGTGAGTATCGTCGCATAAAGTGTTGCACCAAATTTGCACCAAGATCTCACCAACATTCAACGCCTATTCAGCTCAACAAATTGGGATTTGTTAATTTGATAGCTTGGATCAAGTCATATACACATCTTCCACACAAACAGCGTACATTGATTCACGAAGTATCACTCAAATGTTTTCAACATTCAATAAGCCGTCTGTTAAGTAGTCTGCTACCATTTTTACCGCCTCACCGGACAAATAGGAAATATTGTCAAATTCACCACCATGCATGGTTTTTACGACGTCCAAGCTCATCAAGGCTTCCTGATCTTTCTCAGTTATAGACTGTTCGGTGGTAATTTTATGAGCGATTCTGGAAAAAACCGTAACGGCATTAGATTCTGCGGTACAGATGGAAACGCTCGGAAGCCCTGCCCACTCAAAAATGCAGTCATCACCCTGAGGTAAAAAGCCGGGAAGTTGCACCTTGTGTTTTGTTAGCAAAGCCTCGTCCATTATACCGAAAAATAACGGATTTGAAAGGTTCCCCTTGTCGCTTAGAATGATATTATCACCAAAGCCGCAAACGTCCGCATTCATCATAGCAGAAATGTTTTCTTTCCCAACAGATTCAATATAGCGTGAAGCACCAATACCACCTTTTTCTTCCTCGCCAAAGAATACAAAATCTATGCTTTTGCTAAATGTAGGTTCTGCGAGCACGGCTTCTATCGTATGCAGAAGCACTGAACATCCGGAGGCGTTGTCGTTGGCACCAGCACTTCCTTCGTCAGCATCCCAATGTGCTCCGATGACCAACCGTTGATTACTCGGATTAAAGGAAACGACGATGTTTTCCACATCTTCAAAATGTTGTATCTCAAAGTTTGCTCCCATTTGGGATAAAATTCCCATAATGCTGCCTTTTCTATCTAAGCTTCCTGCAATTTTGCTTATGTATTCCATATATAACTCCTGTTTGTCAAATTCAAGTTTATCGATTAGTTAGATTATACCATAAAAACGGCAAAAAGTAAATAGGATAGCAAAGTTTTTACAAATTGAACCGCCTTTTTGTAGGGGCGACCATTGGTCGCCCGCGGGCGTGCAATGCACGCCCCTACAAGGTAAAACAACATTCTCTTGGAGAATTGTTCGGGCGTGAAGAAAACAGTCCGGTGGACTGTTTTTAGCCCGAACCGCAAAGCTTGGCTTTGCGGGCCTCGGTACGAGGCGGGATAACAAGAATGGCACCCACCAAAATGATGGATGCCATTTGATAGCACTTGTGGGTGCCGTTCTTGTTATCTCTTCGAAAACTGAGGTGCACGACGTGCAGCTTTGAGACCGTACTTCTTTCTTTCCTTCATACGAGGATCGCGAGTAAGGAAGCCTGCTGCCTTGAGTGCGGGTCTGTACTCTGCGTCTGCTGCAACGAGAGCACGAGCGAGGCCGTGGCGAATTGCGCCTGCTTGGCCGGAGATACCGCCGCCGTTAACGGTTGCGATAATATCAAACTTGCCTTCGGTGCCGGTTACGCCAAAGGGTTGGTTAACGATGAGCTTCAGGGTCTCGAGACCGAAGTAATCGTCGATGTCACGCTTGTTGATGGTGATAACGCCGGTGCCGGGAACGATGCGAACGCGAGCAACGGACTTCTTTCTTCTGCCGGTTCCGTAGAAATAGGGCTTAGCACTTGTATACATTAGTTATGTCCTTCCTTTCTCTTGATCAAAACTCGTAAGCTTCGGGCTTTTGTGCCTCGTGCTTGTGAGCCTCGCCGGCATAAACCTTGAGACGAGTGAATGCCTTTGCACCCAAGGTGTTCTTGGGAAGCATGCCCTTAATAGCGAGCTCCATTGCTCTCTCGGGCTTGGTTGCCATCATGGTCTTTGCTTGAACAGCCTTCATGCCGCCAATGTAGCCGGAATGATGGTAGTAGTACTTTTGTTCCATCTTCTTACCGGTAAGAACTGCCTTGTCGGCGTTGATAACGATAACGAAGTTGCCGCAGTCCACGTGAGGGGTGAATTCGGGAGCATTTTTGCCGCGCAGAAGGTCTGCGGCTGCAACAGCGGTCTTACCCATGGGCTTGCCTGCTGCGTCCAGAATGTACCACTTGCGAACTACATTTTCTTTCTTTTGCATAAATGTAGACATTGTAGGTTTCCTCCAACAAAATAAATAGAAATTTTTTCATGCTCGCATATTATAACATAAACAAACACGCTTGTCAACCCCTTTTTGAAAAGTTTTTTTGATTTTTTAATTTAGCATTATGCAATCTCGTTTTTTCTCGTTTTTTCTCGTTTTTTCATATCATTTGCTCGCTCGCCATACATAAAATTTTTTTGCGATTTTTGTGTAAAATGACAAAAAAAGAAGAATAACGGGCGTTTTGCCGCTACTCTTCTCTTTTTTTATTTGATTATTCGTTTGCCTCGGCGCGCTCCTTGAGAACCTTTAATTCCTCAAGGAAGGTGTCGATATCCTTGAACTCGCGATAGACCGATGCAAAGCGCACGTATGCAACCTCGTCGCGCTCGCGCAGCTTGCGCATAACGATTTCGCCAAGTTCGGTAGAGGTGATCTCCTGACGCAGCGCATTTTGCAGCTCTGCCTCAATTTCGTTGACAAGAAGGACCGCATCCACAGGGCGCTTTTCTGTTGCCTTGAGCACGCCGGTGAGAAGCTTTTGCTTATCAAACAGCTCCTTGCTGCCGCTCTTTTTGATAACGAAGATCTGCTGCATTTCGAGCGTTTCGAATGTGGTAAAGCGCTTTTGGCACTTTTCACACTCGCGGCGGCGACGAATGCTGTTGCCCTCAACGGTGGGGCGAGAGTCGATTACCTTGCTTTCCGGAAAACCACAACCCGGACATCTCATAGCTTTGTTCCTACGCGTTCGATGGCTCGAACGCTCCTTTTTTCCATATTCCTTATTAGTATATCATATTTTTTTGGATATGTAAAGAGTTTTTTGGAATATTTTTCATGCGTAGCGCAATTCTTGCATGACGTCGTCAAGTCCGCAAGGCGTTACACAGCCCTCGCGAATGCGCTGATAATGCTCCAAGGCACGCTCAAGATCACTCCCTGCCTCTGCCTCGCAAAGCTCTGCGCCAAGGCGCACGCTGATAACGTAGCGGTGCATCACCTCGCCCGGGACGAGTAAAAAACGGTAGGTCAACTGCATTCCGCCAAAATAGACGTGATCCTCACATAGCACGATAACGGGCTGTTGGATTGCTTTTTTCATTTTCTTTTCCTCATTCTTTCATAATTGCGGCACAAACGTGTCCTACCATCATTATAGCATAACGGAATTTTGCCAAATCTTAACGAATGATGGGGCTTTTTGTCAAAATCGCACACGTGGGACGCGCATTTTTGCCCTTTTTTGCTTGCCACTACTTATAAATATGTAAAAAGAACGTGGAGAAATGCCAAAAATTTTGCAAAAAAATTTTGCTCTGCATATTTTTGCTTGCATTATGCAGTTTTTTCCCATTTTGGAAAACATTTTGCATGGATTTTTGCCCTCTTTTTTGCTATATTGGAGGAGAAACAAAAAATATACAAAAAACACAAACGTGTGCCAAAAAAGGAGGATGCTATGAAGCTTTCACATTTGCGACCGCTTGGGAAATATTCCCGTATGGTCTTACATATCGAGCTGCCCGTCAGCTTGGGGGCTGCTTTGCTCTTTCTCTTTTCCTATCTGCAAAAACGCATCAACGCACCCGTCTATGCCGCAAAAGAATATGCGCCGCTTGTTGCTTACCTGCTCTTTCCTCTCATCATCACAGCGTTCAGCGTATTGCTGATAGAAAGATTGGAAACAGAAAACGAATAAAAATCGGACGACCAGTGGTCGCCCTACCAAAATACAAATAAAGGGATAGCTCCGTGCTATCCCTTTTGCTCTGTTTATTGTGCTCCCTTTGGGCCGTGCGTATAGCGCACACCCGGGCACCACTCGTCGCCGAGCAGCTCGGAAACGGTAACTACGTTAAATCCCATTTCGTTTAAACGCTGTAGGATGATGACCGTCGCCTCGTATGTATTGTTGTAAATATCGTGCATCAGGATGATGTCGCCGTCATCAATATCGGAAAGCGCGTTTTCAACGATGATATTGATCTTTTCGGGATCTCCCTCGTCGTATTTGTTGGCATAATCGAGCGTATCAACGTTCCAATTCACCACCGCGAAGGGACTCTCTGAGGCACGTGTGCCCGAAATCGAACCACCAAAGGGGCGCATTACGCGCACCTCATATCCGGGGAGCTTTTCTTGAATTGCTTGCAGGGTGTTTGAAATTTCATATTCGTATCTCTCGTCCGAGCAAGAGCTGTACGAAATGCCGGTTTCGTGCGTGTATCCGTGAATGCCGATCTCGTTGCCGTGCTCTGCTGCATAGACCATTGCGGCACCACCGCTGTATGCAGTTCCGTCTACGCGGTTCCCCACCACAAAAAAGGTGGCGTGGTAGCCGTATTTATCAAGCTCGTCCACGATCTGCTTTGTTCGAACGTTGTGAGGCCCATCGTCAAAGGTCAGCGCAACGCGCGGACGGTTGTCCACCACAGGGGCGGACGGCTCGGGTGTTGTTGTTTCGGGCAAAGGCTCGCGGTGGCTTTCTACCTTAAGGCACCCTGCCGATATAAAGCAGGTCAGCACCAAAAGCAAGCAAATGAAAATTTTTGTTGGTTTCAATCTATAAAAAAGCATTTTGTTCCTTTCTTTTAAGGTTGCAAAAGGTCAATCGTTGTCGTGATGAATGGGCTCGATACGGTAAAAATCGAGCACGGGAATCAGGATCAGCGCGGTGAGCCCCGCATTGAAGCCGCCGTTGTAAAGGACAAATCCGCCGTGCATTGCTGCGGTCGAGGTGCAGATAATAGCACTGACAAGTCCTGCAACAACGCCCCATTTCCATCCGTATTTGCCTGCAATGGGGCAAAGTCCGGTTGCAAACGCCAAGCCGTTGATGTAGGCTTGGGTAGAAAGCGTCCAGGGGATATCCAAACCGCTCACGGCGCAAATGCCGCAGGTAGCCACAAACAAAATGGCATATCCCAAAGCGATGGGAGCAACGTTTTTGGGATGCTGTCCGTCAGCCGAGAAGGTCAGCGCGGCAAACGTAACGCCAACGGTGGGGCCCGTAAAGCCGACGCCCTCGGGCAAAAACGGGAAAATTTCGGGCAAGAGGAACACCAGATTGAGGTATGCCAAAATACAAAATCCGTATATACCAAAGTTGATAAAGCAAACGGGCATACCGAATTTATCGGCAAAGTCGAGGCCGTGCCCCGTGCATTTCAGGAGAGGGCGGTAATTGCGGAAGGTGCAGCCGTTGAGCAAAAAGCCCAGCAGTTCACAAAAGGCAAAGAGGATGATGAAAAAGATATTCATAAATCCCCAATAAACGTGCCCAAAGCTTTCATAATAGTGGGTGTTCTCCCCTACTACCGATTCGGCAGGCACGATGCCAAGCGTTTTGTAAAGGAAGCAGTACACAAAAATACCGAACATTCCCAAAGCGAGCCCCGCCTTGTACATATTGTAACCGCGGTGCATAGCCGTTGTTCCGGGCAGGAGCGCGGGAACGAGAAAACCCGAGCCGAAGCCGAAGAGAACCGACATCAAAACGCCTACAATGTTTACGTTTGCCCCCGCAATATTGACGTAGATGCCAAGCGGATAGCAGAACAGAAAATCGCTGATAAAGGGCGCAAGTGCCGTGGCGAACATTGCCACGTGCAAATTTTTGCGCAAAGGATTCTTTGTGGCAAAGCAGTAAATGATAACGCCGATAAAGGGCGGCCACATATTGATAAAATTAAGTCCGTAAAAGCAATGGGCAATAACAAGAATGTACGCCGCAAAGGTTGTAGACGATGCGCGCGTGCGGCTGATGAGGATGAGCAAGTTGCAAGCAAGACCGCAAAGTCCTGCGTTGAGCAACGTGCTTGCCAAGCATCCCACACCGAAATAGTCGGTAACGAGCTTGGAAGGGCTTGTACAAATGCGGAAGAAATTTTGCAACAGCGTGGGGGCATCAACACCCGTCACCCGCATTGCTATGGGAACCGCGGCAATGAAGAAAAGGCTTAAAAAAAGCGTGAAGAGAGAAAAGGCAACGCCGTTTCGCTTGGCACGTTCCCCCATCAGAATATCTTGTTCATCTTGATGCATTTCTCTCATATCTATCCTTACCGAAGCGGCAAGCGTTACTTGCCGCTTCTTTTTTTATTTTTCTTTTTATTTACCTGCAACGCTCATATCGCGCACGAGCACGTCGGGAGAGCCGAATACGGTTCTGCCGGGAATGCCCCAACGAACCTCGTTGCCCAAGGAGTCGATCTCTTTGATGAGCTGGAAGAAGTTGCCCGCAACGGTAAAGGATTTGACTGCCTCTGCAATCTTGCCGTCGCGAATCATAAAGCCGGCACTCTCAATGGAGAAGTCACCGGTTACGGCATTGGCACCTGCGTGGAAGCCCTTGCACTCGGTAATGTAAATTCCCTCGCCTGCTTTGGAGAGGAGCGTGTCAAAATCGCAGTCCCCTGCCATCAAGCCAAAGTTGTAGGGGGAGATGGAAACAGGAGCGGCATAGCTGCCCTTTTGACCGTTACCGGTAGAGGCAACGCCTGCCTTTTTTGCGGTGGTCAGGTCGTAAAGCATGGTTTTGAGAATACCGTTTTCCACAACGGCACGGCGAGCGGTTGCAACACCTTCACCATCGAAAGGTGTTTTGATGGGAGAACCTTCTCTCATCGGGTCGTCAACAATGTTAACAAAGGGAGCGGCGATCTGCTCACCCTCTTTGCCTGCCAAAAGAGAAAGCCCGAGCTGCGCGTTCTTTGCAGAAAAAGCAGAAGCAAACACAGCGAGAAACTGACGGAACTGCTTGCCGTCAAACACAACGTTTTGCTTGCCCGAGGGAGCAACCGTTGCACCCATTTTGTCAAGCGCCTTTTGAACGGCGGTTGCAGCGGTCTCCTTTACCTCTTCAAAGGTTTCGCCAACTGCAAAGTCAAATGCCTCTTGGGCTTCGTCTCCGTCGCGCACAACGGCAGCGGCATACGCACCGCTCATTCCCGTGCGGTTGGAAAGAGACAGACCGTGTGAATTGTAAAGGCGAACCTCGCTCACGCTCGACATTGCAACCGACTGTGTGCCGTCGCCTACCTTGTCACTTTGCGCATAGGTCTCTTTTTGCAAACGGAGTGCCGTATCGCGAATAGTAACGGCATCGGCAAGCTTTACCTCTCCTGCGTCGATCTTTGCGTATGCGGGAGAGCCTTCAAAAATAAAGACCTCATCCTCGCTATCAATGCACTGCGCATTGGAGACCGCATTTTTAACGAGCTCCTGCATAGCGTCCTCGATTAAAAGCTCGCTGGAAGCGTAGCCCATCTTGCCGTCAACGATGCAACGGAAGCAAATACCACCGCTCACACTGGAAGCAAACGCGCTGATATCATCCTTGAGTGTTTCGGCACTGATGCTCTCGCCTACCTGATAATAAATTTCATATTGCTCGATGCCCGCTTCGGTTGCGGCGGCAATGAGCGCATTTTTCATTTGTTCAAACAGCATTTTATCTACCTCCTACTGTAATGGAAGAAACGCGGATGAGGGGCTGACCTACGTCGGTGGGAATGCTACCGCTGGAAGAGCCGCACATACCTTGTGCGCGTTCGAGATTTTGACCAACCATATCAATGTTTTGCAGAATTTCGGAGCCCGTGCCAACCAAGGATGCTCCGCGAACAGCTTCGCAGATCTTGCCGTTGCGCACAAGGTAGCCCTCTGCTACCGAGAAGTTAAACGCACCCGTAAGGGGGTTAACGGAACCGCCACCCATCTTTTTGCAGTACAGACCGTTCTCGATGGAAGCGATGATGTCCTCGTTTTTGTCGGGACCGTTGTCAATGTAGGTGTTGGTCATACGGGAAGTAGGCTCGTACTCGTAGCTCTGGCGGCGGGAGTTACCCGTCATAGGCATACCCATACGGCGAGAGCCGAGGCGGTCGATCATGTAGCTCTTGAGAATGCCGTTTTCGATGAGAATATTCTTTTGTGTGGGATGTCCCTCGTCGTCGATGTTGACAGAACCCCACGCACCGGGGATGGTGCCATCGTCGATAGCAGTCACCTTGGGGTTGGCAATTTGTTGACCGAGCTTGCCTGCCATTTGCGATGCGCCAATGGCAACAGAGGTCGCCTCAAGCGAGTGTCCGCAAGCCTCGTGGAAGATAACACCGCCAAAGCCGTTCTCAATTGCAACGGTCATAGTGCCTGCGGGGCAGTAGTCAGCCTTGAGGTTGACCATTGCCTGACGAGCCGCCTCGCGACCGATGTCAGCAGGGTTGACAAGATCGAAGAATTCCAGACCCATTCCGCCACCGGGACCGTTGAAGCCCGATTGGTTAACGCCTGCCGCGCTTGCAACCGCGCTGATCGCCATACGCGTGCGGATGTGACGGTCGGTTGTATAAAGTCCCTCGGTGTTGGCAACAAGGATGGTGTGGTCAACGCCAAGCAGCGTACCGCTGACCTGCGAGATCGCCTCGTCATACTCCTTTGCGGCAAAGCAGCCGGCTCTGAGAAGGTCGGCGCGAACGCGCGCGTCAACGCTCGAGGGAATGATCTTTGCAGGATGAATGTTCGGGAACATACGCTCGTTCAGGACAATCTTCTCGGCTGCGCGAAGCTCACCCGTAGCGGCGGCTACTGCGCGCGCACATTTGAGAAGTCCCGCACGAGAGGTGTCGGACGTAGAAGCAAATACTGTTTTTGTTCCCAGAAAAGCGCGGATGCCCACGCCGGATACCAAGTTGTCGGTTACGCGGTCGATCTTACCGTCGACCATGTTGATGCTGTTGTTTCGAGTGATCTCGCCATAGAGCTCTACAAAATCAGCTCCTCCGCTCATAGCAGAAGCAAGAACTTCCTCGGCCAATGCTTTTGCAATCATTGTTCGTTTTCTCCTTACTCAAAAATATTTCAAAGTGTTTTGTTTTCGTTGTCAACAAGAGGCAACAGATCTGTGAGTGTATCGCACAGATGCCACAAAAGGGAGCGCAGCTCCTGGGTGCAGGGGTGCAGATCTGGCACCATAACGGTATACATACCCGCCGCGTGAGCGGCTTTGATGCCATTGGGGGAATCCTCCACCACCGCGCAATGCGCGGGAGAGACGCCAAGCTCCTTTGCAGCGGTCAGGAAGCATTCGGGGTGCGGCTTGCCGTGCGTGACCTGATTGCCGGTTACAATGGCGTCAAAAGCGCCCTCAAGTCCCGACATTTGCAGATAACGCGCAACCGTTTTTTGCCCGGATGAGGTTACAAGCGCAATTTTGATGCCCCGCTCTTTGAAGGCAAACAGGATTTCGGGAGCGCCCGCCTTGAGGGGCAGAATGCCACACGCCATCTCTTCGTCAACACACTCGAGCCAACGCCCCCACAAAGCTTCAAAGGGCGCATCCGCACCATAGGTGCGATAAACAAAGGCGGTCATATCAGCCTGATTGAGACCGCAGACACGTTGCAAAAAGAGGTCAATATCCTCATCAAATCCCACGTCCTTGGCGGCACGAAACCAGCAACGGCGATAGATCACCTCGGTATCAAAAACGGTACCGTCCATATCAAATAAAACCGCTTGAATCATACGTTTCCTCCAAGTTGTCCTCTTCTTTTATCATTGTATCATAAATTTTGTCAAAAAACAACGCTTGAATTGATATTTTATTAAGTTTTTTGTGTCTGAAATTAAGAAAATAAAAAGCGGGCGATCATTGGCCGCCCACTTTATTACAATTTGTACGTTTTAATTTGGCAAAAGGTTAACACACCGCGTTATTCTATCCATTCAATAACCGCTTGGTCGACGTAGATATATCCTACGTCTCCGCCAAAAACGTTAAAGTATAACGTTCCGTCTGCTTCACCGTTTAATTCGATTACCGTTTGATCGGTAACGTGAATGGGAGCATAGCCCGTTACAGTACCGTCCTCTGCAATGTGAACAACATAGCACAACCCGTTGTTTACCCCTGCTTTGACGGGAGTAATGGTGATTGTATCAACTCCTTGTGCGGGAAGAGAAAAATGTTGGTGCTTGGAATTGGCGGCAAGTGTGCCATTGGTGTAATAAAAACCTTGCTTTAATTGTTGTTGTTGATAAAGAATTGTACCCTCGGACAAAGGTTTCTCAACCTCTGCCTCATAGTTTCGTATATGATTTTTGACAATGAATTCCGCAATAAGCGGTGCTGTATATTCCTTGTGATGCTGCTGGGAAGGATGAATTCCGTCGTTTTGCGATTGGTTCATTTCGATCTCATATTTTCCAAGCGTATACATATCTAAAACAGGAATATCGTACTCGGCGGCAACAGACTTTACAGCCGCTGCAACGTCGGGGAGCTTATACCCTGCCCCGCGATCACTCTCACCGATGCGATATTGAAAGGGTGTCATAAAAAAGACAAACGCGTCGGGATACTTTTCTGTCAGATACGAAGCTACCAAATGCAAGCTACCGTAAACGGTTGTATTGTCGCGACTTTCGGAAGTTCCCAATGCACAAAGCATTTGATAATCGTTTACACCCAACATAACCGAAATAACGTCTGCATCATCGCTAAAGCTCAAAATATGCTCGGTCATATTGGTTCGACCGGAATTTGCACAAAGCGTTGCTCCGCTGATAGCCTTATTGTTAACGACGTTAAAATTGAGCGTTTGCCCTACCAACTGCGGATAAGGATCTTTCATAATGCGCCCTTCTCCGGAACGAAAATTGCCATCAACGCCATAAGTAATACTATCCCCAAATGCAACGTAGGTCAGGTTGCTGTAATCCTTGCAGCAAATGCTCAGGGGGGATTCGGTCATTTTTACAATGACGTAGCCCTGCGATTCATCTGCCTCTGTGTCGGCATCATCGAAAAGCGCTTTTTTTGCACCTTCTTTATCACTGTAAACGCCCGCGGCTTTGCCATTTTGGAAAGCCACGACGCGTAAGTCGTCCGCCTCGTAAAAATAGCATTCGGCAACGCGATCCTCGCCACCGTTGTTAAGAAGATAGGAAATAAACGCCTCGCTTGCCTCTTGCAAAAGCGCGGCTTCCTCATCATCCTTTTCGATTTGCGGAAGCTCGACGGGTGGAAGAATTGTTCCGTCGGAAAGCGTGATGATCAATCTTCCCTCTTCATCAACGGTTACAGATCGAATACTGACGCCATCCTTGCCGTCGACACCGTCTTTTCCGTCGGTGCCATCTTTGCCATCGGTTCCGTCTTTGCCATCTTCACCGGAAATATCGCCAAGAATTTTCCAACTCGCGCCCTCATCATAGGAAACGTAAAGCACACCGCCATCAACCTTAAAGGTGGGCGTGATGCCATTTGTGCCGTCGATGCCGTCGACGCCATCCTTGCCGTTTGTTCCCGCCTCGCCTTTGTCACCCTTGAGGCGCGAGGTTAAAAAATCGCACGAGGAAAGTGCGCCAAGCATAAAAAGAATGCATAGCAAAAGCGAAATATATTTCAAAATTCGGGGTTGTCTTTTCATAAGGTCACCGCCTTTCTACGGACTATTATATCACACGTGGAAATAAGTGTCAAGATTATTGCTCTAATCAACTCTCTTAGCGGATGGGGTCTCGGCGGGTCTCGCTGCGGCTCGGTCCCGTTCGCGTTCTGACAGTCCACCGGACTGTCATTCATTACGCTCACGCCGCTTCGCTACCCAGCCGCTCGCGATAGCAAAAGCACACCCTTGCGGTGTGCGCTGACCGTCTATCCGAGTCCTTAGAGTTCCATTTTGTAATTTTTGTTAGAGAGTTCT
>JBGVQK010000046.1:0-3247 GCA_045127455.1 Eubacteriales bacterium | reverse complement strand
AATTGGAGGGTTCGAATGTATCGTTGCTTTGGCAAAAAAACAGACAAAAAATAAAAAGGTACGTAGGTTGTATCGCTCGTCTGCCTAATTAAAAACGAAAAAGGAGAATCCAAAATGACACGAGAAGAAAAAATTATTGAGCTTGAACGTATGCTCTCAAAAGTCCCCGATATCATGAGTCCGCTCAGGGCAAGCAAATGCTCACCCTTTGGGAAAAATCGGATTTACGAATTGATAAAAAGCAAGGAGCTTCGTGCCTTCGTATTTCAAGGCTCATACATAATAGCTAAGACGGATCTGATAGAAACCATAGTTGATCACAGCGACCGTGAAGGAAGAACGTATAAGATCGGACACGAAGTAAAATGGTGCTGACCATGACCGTGAAAGAAATCCGAAGAAATTATCCCTCCATCCTTTCGCTCGAGCAAGTCAGATGCATATTACATATCAGCAAACGCAAAGCAGCTTGGCTTCTGCAGAACGGACACATCGGATGTACCATCGGAGAAAAGAAAACAAGACAGTATTCCGTGCCGAGAAGCGAGCTTATTAAGTACATAGAGAAATGCTCTGAGGGAACAGCCCCATCTGTTCCTATGGGAATATTCTCAACGAAAAAGCACTCACAGGAAATTGCGGAGGAAAATATATACATCAGCCAAACAACCATCACGGAACTAAAAATCAAGTTGCGAGCCGAGTGGAGTGAAAAGCCAACCGTGCTAACAACCACGCAAGCTGCAACACTTGTGGGATGTGAGAGCAGCTCAATTCGAAGGTGGATGAACAAGGATGACGGTCTGCGTTATCTACGAGCCCAAAACGGAGTCTATACCACCAAGGAGTGGCTTATAGATTATATGGCACACTATTTGAAAGAGAACCCTTAACGGTTCGGAATCACCCTCTAATACATATTTCAGGCATCGGAAATTAACCTCAGATGCCTTTTCGATTAAAAACCGTCCTAACCTCTCAAAAACGGATTGACAAATCCGAAAAAAAGTTGTATAATATTGTGCGGATATCCGCAGTATATGCGCCTTGTATTATGCGGATAAACGAAGGATACAAAATTGGTATTTCGAGGTGTAAAATGGAGTACTTAAAGATATGTGAAGTGGCGAAAATATGGGGGCTTTCCGAGCGAGGTGTGCAGGCACTTTGTGCGCAGGGCAAGATCGAGGGAGCAACTCGTTTCGGTCGTTCTTGGATGATCCCGAAGAACGCAAAGAAGCCTATTGACGGAAGAACCAAGTCGGGTAAAGCTCATGCGAACGAGGATATGCCTCTGCCTCGCAAGACACCGTTTCTCTATATGAGCGATCTCTACCACACGCCCGGAACTGCCGACAGTGTGGGCGAGAGTCTTGCCTACAACCATGAGGCGCAGGTGCTTTTTGAAGCCGAGGTAGCCTACTCCCGAGGTGACATCGACAAGGTGTATGAGAGTGCCAATTACCTTCTCGGAAAGCACTCGGGCTTTTACGCCGTTCTTTCTGCAGGTATGCTTCTTGCACAGTGTGCGATTTGGAAGGGTGATATTGAAATGTGGCGCAGAGCCAAGGTACATATTGCCGAAGCACCTGCCAAAACCGACCTTGACCGCGATGCCATGCAGCTTGCAATCAGCGCCGTAGATATTATGCTGTATAACGTAGAAAACTTCCCGGAATGGTTCAAAAAAGGGCGTTTTGACCCCATTCATAAGGACGCATATCCTGCGGCGAAGGTATATTACGCCAAGTATTTGTACGCCCTTGGCTACGCCGTTGCTATGGGGCTTGTGAAGGTAGAAGGAACACAAGGACTTTATATTATGTCAGTTATATCCTTCTCGGTAGAGCCGATGATCTCGTGGGCGAGAGCCAACAGCACCGTCATGTCTGAGATCTATCTGCGCCTGACCTGTGCCGCAATCTATCATAACTGCGGCAAGGAGGATGATGCAAACTACCACATCGACAAGGCAATTGATCTTGCGCTTCCCGATAAGCTGTACGGTGTGCTTGCCGAGTATTGCCGTGCACTTGATACGCTGATGGAAAAGCGACTCTCCCTTGCCGATCCCGAAGCGTGGAAGAAGGTAAAGGCGCTTTATAAGGTATATAACGAGGGCTGGTCAAAGCTCTCGGGTAAGGTTCGCGGAAAGACGATTTTGACCACGCTTACCGCCAAGGAACGTGAGGTCGCCAAGCTTGCCGCCTTCGGTCTTTCCAATCAGGAGATTGCCGATAAGCTTGGAATTTCTGTTCCGATCGTCAAGCAAGCGATCCGAATCGTCAGCGAAAAATCCGGTCTTTCAAGAGCCGATTTTGCCGCAATTTTGTAATTTTATATATCCCAAACACCCCAAAAAAGATATATAAAATCGCAAATTTATATATCTAAAAAGTGTGTTTTAGGTAGTACCGCAAACGAAAAAAATCTGCTATACTTTTATCATCAAAGGTATGGCAGATTTTTCTTTTCTCAAAAAACTGCCGAAAGGAGCGATTATATTAACGATGAAATACGAAACTGACGCTTCGAAAATCGAGAACACTCCCAAAGAAGGAGATCTCTATAAGGTTGTAACAACGTTCGGAAAATCATTTGAACTACGGTACGGATTTTACGAGGAACGAGATCGGCAAAGTCCGCTGTGCGAGCCTGCGATCATCTATCCAGATTTTATCCGAGAGCCGCTGTTCACCGAAACAGGAGAGCCGTTCGTCACGATGATGCAGGATGCTTGCGGTCATTACAAAGGAAGCACAAAACGAACGCCGGACTCAACTTGCGCCGAATGTAAACATTTCAAACAAGGCGAGGAATGGTTTGGTATTTGCTCTTGCAAAGCACGCAAGACCCCCGAAACACTATAATACAATATAAAGGTTGAAATCACCACGGAGGAAAGCAAAATGAACAGAAAACAGTACGATGCTCCCGAAATGAACATTGTTAAGTTCCAAACCGCAGACATCATCACCACAAGCACTGGTGAGTTCGACGGCGAATGGGTGCCGCTCGGCGGCAGATCGTCCGAAGATGAAATTGTTTATTAAGAAATGCCCCATATAAGGAGAACCCTCATGAAAAAAATATCTTTAATTCTACTCTCAATGCTCTTGATATTCACCCTTGCAGCTTGTGGCAACAAGTGCGAGCATACATACGATAACGCCTGCGATGCGACCTGCAACGAGTGCGGTGAAACAAGAGAGGTCGGCGCACACGATTACAATGCAGCCGATTGCGA
>JBGVQK010000045.1:0-28091 GCA_045127455.1 Eubacteriales bacterium | reverse complement strand
GATGTCGCCGCCTTCAACGGTGATGTTAACAGCGCGCAGACCTTGAATGTTACGCAGAACTGCGGAGTTGTCACCAATGGTGCCGCAAACGAGGTTCAGGGTTCCGGATTTCCAAGCAATGTTACCTGTCTTTGCGCAAATACCGTAAGCAGTTGCACCGTCGCCAAGAAGCTCAGCCTCAAAATCACCAACGGTCATATTGAGCGTGCCGGTTCCTTCAAAGGTGAGGGAATTGGAAGAAACGATGCCGAAGCAGCCAAGATCTGCAACGGAGAATTGGGTTACGGTAATGTTGTTTTGACCTTCAAGAACAACGACAGCGTCAATGCCTTCGATCTTAATGCCGATACCTGTGTTAAATTGCAGATCCATGCCGCACAGGGTCAGTGTGGCGGTGTCCTTATTCCACTTGTAGCCAAGATCAGAGGAGTGATCTACGGTAGCGGTTTCTGCATTGATAACGATTGCTGCCATGGGCTCTCTTACTCCACAAGAGCAAACGCCGTCTACAAAGGTATGACCGATTGCTGCAATTTCGGTTTGCTCTACAAGGATTTCATTGCAAACGGAGCATTTCTTACCTTCGGTAAGACCTGCTTCGGTGTGTGTAGCTTCTTTGCCTGCAATGACCTCTTCGGTGTGACCGAGTGCTGCAACCTCGGTTTGTTTTACGAGGATCTCGCCGCAAACGGAGCATTTCTTACCTTCGGTAAGACCTTTTCCGGTGCAGGTCGCTGCAACAGCGGAGAGTACTTCTTCGGTATGTACGTGAGCAGGGGTGGTTTCTGCGGGGGTGGTTTCCTCAGGGGTAGTAGTTTCGGGTTGCTTTTGCGGACCACACGCAGTGATCACAAGCATCATAGCAACAGCAAAAACAAGTGCCAAAATGCGAAGAATGTTTTGGTTTTTCATGTCGAAAACCTCCTTAAATAAATTTAGAGCAAAACTCTATGAGTTCATTATAACACTTTTGCAAAAATAAATGCTATAACAGAATTGCCACAAAATATAACAAATTTGTCCTGCAATAAAGAATGTGGGGAGAAAAAAATTAGTGAAATTGACGGTGTACACAATTGTTTTGCAATGTTTTTGTGGATGTTGCACAAATAGTTGGCGAAAAAGAGCTTTTAAAAGATTTGAAAAAGTGGTCAAAATGTGCATTTTTGCGCAAAAAAAGATAACGCCATCATATCGACAGCGTTATCCGAATTGTCTTTATTATCTTACTCTCTCACCAAGAGGGGTATCTTCTGCAAGGAATACAACGCGAACGGTCTCCTCACCCGATGCGAGGATCATACCGTTGGACTCAATTCCGCACAGAACTGCGGGGCGCAGGTTGGTAACAAGAATAATCTTTTTGCCAATGAGCGCTTCGGGCTCATAGAACTTTGCAATACCCGAAACAACTTGACGTTGTTCGTAACCAAGGTCGACTTGAAGCTTGAGCAACTTCTTCGCCTTCGGAACCTTTTCACAAGCAAGGATCTTCGCGGTGCGGAGTTCCACGTTCATAAAGTCCTCAATGCCAATCAGAGCACAACCCTCGGGTTTTTCGGGCTTTGCTTCCTCTTTTTGTGCGGCAGCGATGAGTGCTTGACGTTCAGCCTCGAACTCGGCAAGCTTCTTTTCTTCGTCCACGCGAGCAAAGAGAACCTTGGAGTCGCATACCTCGTTGCCTGTAACCATGCCATCAAAGGTGGCAAGGGAAGCAAAATCGCGCTTATCGGTGTTCAGCTCGTCCAAAATTTCGGTAGCCGTTGCGGGAATGAAGGGAAGCAGCATCACAGCACCCTGACGAATGGTTTCCATCAAATTGTAGAGAACGGTGCCAAGACGTTCGCGGTTAGCTTCATCCTTTGCAAGCGTCCAAGGAGTGGTCTCGTCAATGTACTTGTTGGCGCGGCTGAACATTTCAAACAGACCTTCAAGCGCATCGGCGATGTGATAATCGTCCATCGAGGAGCGCAGAGTCTCATAAGCTTTCTTGCAAGCAGCCTTGAGCTCATCGTCGAGAGCCTCGGGAGCGGTGGGAGCGGGAATGACCTTGCCAAAATACTTCTTTTCCATGTCAAGCGTGCGCTTAACAAGGTTGCCAAGGTTGTTTACAAGGTCCATATTGTATCTCTTGATTACAGACTCATAAGTAATAGAACCGTCGGATGCGAAAGGCATTTCGGAGAGGGCATAGTAGCGAACACCGTCAACGCCAAAGTGTTCGGCAAGCTTGTCGGCATAAATTACGTTGCCGCGAGACTTGGACATCTTGTCCATACCAAAGTTGAACCAAGGATGACCGAATACCTTCTTCGGCAGAGGCATATCGAGCGCCATCAGGAAGATAGGCCAATAGATGGTGTGGAAGCGGAGAATATCCTTGCCAATAACGTGAACGTCAGCAGGCCAATATTTTTTGAAGTGCTCGCTCTGCTCGTCAAAGCTCTTGTCGGGGTCATAGCCGAGAGCGGTAATGTAGTTGGTCAGCGCATCAAGCCAAACGTAAACAACGTGCTTGTCGTCAAAGTCAACGGGAATACCCCATTTGAAGGAAGTACGAGAAACGCAAAGATCCTGAAGACCTGCCTTGAGGAAGTTGTTGACCATTTCCTTTTTGCGAAGCTCGGGTTGAATAAAATCGGGGTTGTCCTCGATGTGCTTCATCAGGCGGTCTGCATACTTGCTCATTCTAAATTTATAAGCTTCCTCTTTTGCTCTGTGGAGAGGTCTGTCACAGTCGGGACATTTGCCACCTTCGGCTTGGGTTTCGGTGAAGAAGGATTCGCAAGGGGTGCAATACCAACCCTCATACACATCTTTATAAATATCGCCTTGCTCATAAAATTTCTTGAAAATCTTTTGAACAGCGACTTCGTGATAATCGTCGGTGGTGCGAATGAAGTAATCGTAGCTAACGTTCATTTCATCCCACAGTTTTTTGATCTCGCCTGCAACGCCATCAACGTATGCCTTGGGGGTAATACCTTGATCGTTTGCGAGATTTTCAATCTTTTGACCGTGTTCGTCGGTACCTGTGCAGAAGAATACGTCCTTGCCGCACATACGCTGATAGCGCGCAACCGCGTCGGACATAATTGCCTCATAGGTGTTGCCAAAGTGAGGCTTGCGAGAAGCATAGGCAATCGCCGTTGTCAAATAGAATTTTTCACTCATAGTTCAAGTTTCCTTTCTGTTCCAAGCCTGCGAATGGGCAGGCGGAGATGATATATCGGGCGTGCGGTGTCGTTCCGCGCGTCAGAGGTCAAAGTTCGTTTTCTTCGCGATTACAATCGCAAAAATAGGTCAAAAGCATTCGAGGGAATACGTCAAGCACAAGCAAAAGCCCGATGCTGACAAGTCCCAAAAGAAGCCAGGGGAAAAAGAACCAAACAAGACGCAAACCACCGCCAATGCGCGCGGGCTTGTCCGTTGTTCTCAATCGGGAGTACAGCTTGGAGTAGGGGAGAAGCATCCAAAGGGTGAAAAGAAGGATCACAAGAGCCTTCAAAATGCCGCTCAACCAAGCAAGAGGGCAAAGAATGTTGACGGTATCAACAATCAAAATCATCAGTACAACCTTGAGGCTGCCAAGCCAGGTTGCACGCAACCCTTGTGCGTAGCGTTTGCGATTGCTCAAAAAGTAGAACAGATCCAAGAGGACAGGAGCCTCACCTGCCTGCATCTGCTCGGCAAGGCGAAATAGCCCGAGTACAACGGGCGCGGCAAAAAAGATGCCCAAAACGAAATAAATCAAAGATGTGACAGCGGGGAGTAGGGAAGAGAGAAGTTCGTTCTCTGTGAGCGTCGTCAGTAAAAGTGCGGTTGCAGATTCAAGAGAAATAAAGAGCGCAACAAACACGCAAACGATCAAAATTGCCTCAATCAGCAAAAGACGATTTGCACCCCTTGCAAGAATGGCATCGGCATTGGCACGAGCCTCAAGCAAGCGTTTTTTGCTTTGCATTTGTTTTTGCAAGCATCTCACTCCTTTCCCCGTATCTTTCCAATATAATATTATATCAAAATAAAAACACTTTTACAATACCTTTTTGCATTTTTTATCAAAAAAGTAGATTTGTGCTATAAATCACCTCATCCGTCAAATCCGCAAGTCGGATTTGACACCTTCCCCTCAAGGGGAAGGCTAAAAGTAGCTCCGCATTTGCTAAGAGCTGTTTGTGGTATTTAAAAAGATGTTTATAGAAAAAATATTGCAGGTGCAACTTACCTAAGCCTTCCCCTTGAGGGGAAGGTGGCAGGCATTTGCCTGACGGATGAGGTGTAGCCGTCGGAAGACGGCGTTCGGTATTCATTCCGCTCAAACATCTGTTTGTCATCTAACGACCTTGTTTTACTTTTTTTGTGCGAGTGTTTTTTGTAGGGGTGTGGGGAAAACTTCTTTCAAGAAGTTTCCCCCACATTTATTATCCAAACCTCTTGACATTCATCGGGATTTGGTGTAAAATGATAGATGTAAAAAAATGCTTTGGAGGAAACTCAAGTGAACGAAGTAGTAAAACAACTTTCTCTGATCGGTATTGTTCCGGTCATCAAAATTGATAACGCAAAAGATGCTGCTCCCTTGGCAAAGGCACTCATCGACGGAGGCCTGCCCTGTGCAGAGGTAACCTTCCGCACCGCTGCCGCAAAGGAAGCCATCGCTATTATTGCAAAGGAATACCCCGAAATGATCGTTGGTGCGGGTACGGTTCTCACCACCGCACAGGTTGACGACGCAATCGAGGCAGGCGCAAAGTTCATCGTTAGCCCCGGCTTTAATCCCGAAATCGTAAAGTACTGTCAATCCAAGGGTTGCCCCATCGTGCCCGGCATCAACAATCCCAGCGGCATCGAGCAAGCACTCACCCTCGGTCTTGACGTTGTTAAATTCTTCCCCGCAGAGCAGTCGGGCGGCCTCAATATGATCAAGGCAATGTCCGCTCCCTACGGTGCCGTTAAGTTTATGCCCACAGGCGGCATCAACCCCGGCAACGTAAACGACTACCTTGCTAACCCGAAGATCCTTTGCTGCGGCGGTTCTTGGATGGTAAATCCCGATATGATCGCGTCCGGCGACTTCGCAGGCATCGAAAAGCTCGTTCGTGAGGCAGTTGACACTATGCTCGGTCTCAAGTTCCGTCACGTTGGCATCAATCCCTGCGGCACCACTTCCACCGAGGCTGCAAAGGTTTTGGCAAACGCTTTCTCGTTCGCGGCAAACGCAGGCTCCAAGTCTGTTTTCTCGAGCTCCGCACTTGAACTGATGAACGAAAAGGGTCCCGGCACACACGGCCACATCGCAATCTCCACCAACAACGTAGACCGTGCCGTTTATCACCTTTCTCGCCGCGGTGTCAAGTTCGATATGTCCACCGCTACTTATGACGACAAGGGCAACATGAAGTTCATCTATCTTGCAGACGAAATCAACGGTTTTGCATACCACCTCGTAAAATAATTGAAAGAAAACATAGGAGAATAAAATTATGAGCAAAGTAATTACTTTTGGCGAGCTGATGCTCCGCCTTCAGCCCTATAACTACGAGAGATTCGTTCAATGCGACCACGTAGAGTTCACCTTTGGTGGCGGCGAGGCAAACGTAGCAGTTTCTCTTGCAAACTACGGTATGGACGTTGCATACGTTACCAAGCTTCCTACCCACGCAATCGGACAAGCAGCAGTTAACAGCCTGCGCAGATATGGCGTTGATATCAGCAAGATCACGCGCGGCGGTGACCGTGTAGGTATCTACTTCAACGAAAAGGGCGCATCTCAACGCGGCTCCGTATGCATCTATGACCGTGCAAACTCCGCTATTGCAAAGGCAACCTGCGCAGACTTTGATTGGGATTCTATCTTCGAGGGTGCAGAGTGGTTCCACTTCACCGGCATTACTCCCGCTCTGGGCGCAAACGTTGTTGAAATTTGCAAAGAGGCTTGCAAGGCTGCAAAGGCAAAGGGACTTAAGATCTCCTGCGACCTCAACTACCGCGGCAAGCTCTGGACAAGAGCAGAAGCACGCGAGGCAATGACCGAGCTTTGCCAATACGTTGACGTTTGCATCTCCAACGAAGAGGATGCAAAGGACGTATTCGGTATTGAAGCAGAAGCTACCGATATTTACGGTGGCAAGCTCAACCACGAGGGCTACAAGTCTGTTGCAAAGCAGCTTGCTGATAAGTTCAACTTTGAGTACGTTGCTATTACGCTCCGCGAGAGCCATAGCGCATTCGATAACGGCTGGTCGGCAATGCTTTACAATGTTGCAAATGACGAGTACTGCTTCTCCAAGAAGTACAATCTGCACATCATCGACCGCGTTGGCGGCGGTGATAGCTTTGGCGGCGGCTTGATCTACGCTTTGATGAACGGCAAGAACACCCAAGCGGCTGTTGAATTTGCAGTTGCAGCATCGGCACTCAAGCACTCCATCGAGGGCGATTACAATATGGTAACTCTCGCAGAGGTTGAAAAGCTCGCAGGCGGCGACGGCTCCGGTCGTATTCAAAGATGATAAAACAACAAAAAAGGACGCTTGAAGCGTCCTTTTTTTGATGTTGAGTTGAAATTAAAGATTCTCCCCATTCCATCCCCAAGTATCTACAAATTCGTACTTGACGTAGATGTGTTCGGGGGAAATGTTCAGTTCTTCTTTGAAGATTTTTGTAACCGTTTTGGTCATTTGTGCACAGGTATCCTCGCTTGCCGTTCCAAAGAGCTGAACCGTTACCATTGCCATAGGAATGGAATTGTAACCGCGGAACCACATACGGCTCTCGTCGCTAAAGTTGAGCATCAGCCAATACTCGCTCTTGCCGGGGAAGGTGGCAATCGCCTCGCCAAGACGTGCCTTCAGGGCAGCTTCCTTTTCCTCTGTGAGCTTGACGTTGAGCTTGGTATCAATAAAGGGCATTTTGACTTCTCCTTTTCAAATTCATTTCACTACATATTGTATCATGAAAGACGCAAAATGTCAATATATAAGTCTTGCGGAAAGATCATTTTTTAAAAAAATCAAATAGTTGTAAAAAAATTCGAAAAAAAATAAAAAAAATGCAATTTTGGTGTTGACAATTTGCCTTTTTCGTGTTATTATAATTGTAGTTAAAACTATCTTTTCTTAAATGGAGGAAAATAAACATGAAAGCAAAAGGACTTCGCGTTTTTGCCGTTCTTATGATCTTTGTCGGTATCATCGCCGGCGTTGTTGCACTTATTCTTGCAGGTACCAATGACCCTATGGGCTTTGTTGCTCTTGGCCTCTCCGTTGCAATCGGCATTGTAATCGCATGCATTCTGTTTGCAGCTGCTAACAACAAAGAAAAGCGTGAGAGAATTCGCGCTTCTATGGAAGCTGTTGAAGAAGCAACTGTTCTCGATCCCGTTGAAGAGCCTGTTGAAGAGGTTGTTGTTGATGAAGAGCCTTCCGAATTTGGCGATCTTCCCGAGTTCGCTCCCGAAGAGGGCGAGGTTGAGGTTGAACCCGTAGAAGAGGTTGAGCTTCCCAAAACCAAGTATCAAATGGTTCGCGATCTGATCGTTGAAAAGACCCCCATTACCAACGAGCAAATCGACAAGGCTGAAAAGATCGGTAAGGTTGCAATTCCCGTAGCTGCAGCAGCAACCGTTGTTCTGATGGCTGCAAAGCTTGTAAGCTATCGCAAGCAAGAAATCCGCCGCCGCACATTCTTTGATTGGCTTGGCTAATACATCAAAATAAAAATTCCGAGGTGACCGATTGGTCACCTCGTTTTTTTTGTTTTCAGATGCCTTAACACAATTCCTTAAGCGCCTCGGCAAAGGCGTCGATCTGTGATGCCGTGTTAAAAAGGGAAGGGCTGACGCGCACCGCCCCCGAAGCAGGCGTTCCCAGCGTTGCGTGTGCCAAAGCCGCACAGTGAAAGCCCGTGCGCACACCAAAACCGCGCTCGTTCAAAAAAGCTCCCACGCGGTCGGCGGAAAGATCTTGCAAAGAAAAAAGCAGAACGCTCCCTTTGTGGTGCGGCGCGTAAAGCGTTATTTTTGGCATCGCATAAAGATGCTCATAAAGGCGCCCTGTCAGAGCGACCTCGTGCGCGTGAATGTGATCGACGCCGCGCCTTTTCACCTCGCGTACCCCCTCTAAAAGCCCTGCAATTGCAGGGGTGGGGAGCGTGCCGGCTTCGTATCTTTCGGGGGCTTCTTCGGGCATATCACCTTCCAGCGAGTTGTATCCGCTGCCGCCTTCCATAAGCGTGTCGGCTACAATTCCGTCGCCCAAAATCAAAGCACCGCATCCCTGCGGTCCCCAAAGTCCCTTGTGCCCGGGCACGCATAGCGCATCAATTTGCATTTGTTGCATATCAATAGGCAAATGTCCTGCCGACTGTGCCGCATCCACCACAAAAAGAATGCCTTTTTTACGGCAAAGAGCACCGATCTCCTGCAAGGGAAGCATGGCAGAACAGATATTTGATGCGTGCGCGCAAACAAGCATTTTTGTGTTTGGGCGGATCAATTCAAGAATAGAAACGCAGATCATCTGCGATGTGCGCGCGGTAAGAGTAGGGAAGGTTTTGAACACGTCGTAGGTGATCTTCTTTTCTCGCGCGAGCTTGTGGATCGGGCGAAAGACCGCGTTGTGCTCCATATCCGAAATGAGAACGTGATCTCCCTGCCTCAAAAGCCCCTTTATGGCGGTGTTGAGTGCCATAGTTGCATTCATTGTAAAAATGACGTTTTCGGGATTGGAAGAGCCGAAAAAGGAGGCAAGCTCCTCGCGGCACGCATATATCTTTTCGGCGGCGGCAAGTGCCAATGCGTGTGAACCGCGCCCGGGGTTGCCGCCATAAATTTGCATACAGCGCAGCTGCTCCTCGGCTACGCGACGCGGTTTTGGAAAGCTCGTGGCTGCGTTATCGAGATAGATCATCTGCATCCTCCCGATAAAAGTCGCGCACACGAATACCTGCCGACGAAAGAACGGTGCGCACATTGCTCTCTTGCGAGCAGGGGTAGGAGAGTGCATAGGCACAGCCGCGACGCGTGTGAGCCGAGTCGGCTTTCACGACCTCTGCACGCACTGCCGCATCAGCGAGCACCTTTTGCGCGCGCATCGCCTGCGTCATCGAGCCCATAACTGCAAGGCATCCATAGGAATAAAAATTGTTTTGCATAGCTGCACCCCCTCGATGACAGAATATGTCGAAGGAGAGTAGAAAGTGACGAAAAAAGACAGCGAACCAAACGGTTCGCTGTCTTTTTATAACCTTTTATTAGTCGGTTACGAAGGGAAGAAGAGCAACGTTACGAGCGCGCTTAATAGCGGTGTTAACTTCTCTTTGGTGAACTGCGCAAGCACCGGAAATTCTTCTGGGAAGAATCTTGCCGCGTTCGCTAATGAACTTTCTCAGCTTTGCAGTATCCTTGTAATCGATAAAAGCAACCTTATCTGCGCAGAAAATGCAAACTTTCTTTCTTCTGCGGTTGTTGTTAGCGGGGCGAGCCGGACGAACAACAACTTCTTCGGTCTTTACGTTAGTATCCATCTTATGAAATCCTCCTGTTTAAATTCGTAATGCCGCTTCAAATTAGAAGGGCAGATCGTCGTCTGTTTTCAGCTCCTCAAACTTGGGCGCAGATGCGGGGGAAGAGGAGTAGGACGGCGCGTTGTAGGTTTCGGTGTATTGCCCACCGGCAACACCGTCGTTTTTGCTGTCAACGAACATAGCTTCGTCGGCAACTACGTCAGTAGCGTAGCGTTTTTGGCCGTTTGCATCCTGCCAGGTTCTGGTTTGAATAGAACCGGTGATGCAAAGAGCGGAACCCTTGCGGAAATAGCGAGAGATGAACTCTGCGGTTTGTCTCCAAGCAACAACGCTGATAAAGTCTGCCTGCTGTTGAGCAGGAGCACCGTCAGCACCCTTGGCTTGGAAACGGCGGTTTACTGCCAAAGTGAAGGAGACGACGGCAATGCCGCTGGTGGTCTGCTTCAATTCAGGGTCTGCGGTAAGTCTTCCGCAAAGAACAACCTTGTTAAGATTCAAGCTGGACATTAGATAGGCCTCCTTAAGTTAAAATTTAGGCGCGGGATTATTCTGCGTCAGCTGCAGGAGCTTCTTCAACTGCTTCTTCGGCAACAACTTCTTCCTCTACAGGAGCTTCAACTGCTTTAGCAACAGGCTCGTAATCGAGCTTGATTACCATGATGCGCATAACGGATTCGTCAATGTTCATCAAACGTTGAAGTTCTTGCGGGAAATCGCTTTCGCTCTTGAAAGTAGCTACGGCGTAGTAGCCCTCGTTCATATCGTTGATCAGATATGCGAGACGGCGACGACCCCATTCATCAACCTGAACGAGCTCTGCGTTAGCAGTGATCAGATCGGTGAACTTGCCCACGGTAGCTTTAGCGGCTTCTTCGCCGTTTGCAAGGCTAACGATGAGCATGCTTTCATAAGAATTGATAATCTTTTCCATGTTTTTTACCTCCCTATGGACTGTTCGGCCATACCGTTAAAATAGAATTTGTATGGCAGAGAGACGGACAAAAAGTCCGTACCGATTTGACATTATACCATATCTTTTCTCTTTTGTCAAGAGTTTTTTGCAAATTATTTATATAATAATATATATATGTCGAAAAAAGTTTAATTTTCGAAGAATTGCAGCAGCTCCGTCGGCTTTTTGATCACTTGCACAGCACCTGCCTCGCAGAGCTCCTCTTTTGTACCAAAGCCCCACAAAACGCCTACGCAAGCCATATTGCAGCGAGCCGCACCCACTACGTCGTCGCGGCGGTCGCCCACCATCAAAACCGCATCGGGAGAGGGGATACCGAGATTTTTAAGCGCGTAAGTGATGACCTCGTGCTTTTCATTGCGCGTGCCGTCCATTTCGGGACCCGAAACGTAGGAGAAATACTTTTTAAGGTCAAAATGTTCAATGATCTTGTTGGCAAATTCGTGCGGCTTGCAGGTGGCAAGAACACAAATAATGCCGCGGCGGTTGAGCTCCTCGAGTGTTTCTCTCACGCCGTCATAAACGTTGCACTCCAGCATCGCGCCTGCGCGGTAGCACACGCGGTAGTGGTCAACGGCGGTTTGGGAATCCTTTGGCGAGAGCCCCAGATAGTTCTCAAAGCTATAAAGCAGAGGCGGACCGATAAAGCAGGTCAGGTCTTGTTCGGGCGGCACGGGCTTGCCCATTTGCTCCATTGCGTAGCGAACGGAATGCGTAATGCCGGGGGCAGAATCGGTCAGGGTTCCGTCAAGGTCCCAAAAGCAATATTGATAGCGTGACATAAAAACTCCTTTTCGATAGGAGAAAAATTCTTTGGAATTTTGCAAAAAATCCCTTGCAACTCCTACCGCTATATGGTATAATAAATCTGTGAGACTATTATAACACACATCTTTGATTTTTGCAATGCGTAATCGACAAAACCTTTGTTTTTGTGTGTCGAGATAGGGAGGAATGCTTTATGGATATGAATTTTACCATACCGGTCAACGAGGCGTTTGAAGCGTCGGCGGCGGATGCGTCGTGCGGATGCCCTTTTTGCGCGCTTTACCGTAAGCTTGAAGAAAACGAGCTCGACCTCATCCTCGGCGCTTCTATGATGGAGCCTGATATTCGCATCAAGACCAACAAATCGGGATTTTGCCGCACGCACTATGATATGATGTTTGTCCGCAAAAACCGCCTTGGAATGGCACTCACACTTGAGAGCCATCTGGCAGAATTGCGTGATGAAATTCGCGACGGTGGCTTTGGCGGTGGACAGGGGAACAAGCCCATTAAGCGTATTGAAGCACTTGAGAGCACCTGCTACGTTTGCGACCGCATCAAAAACAATTTCGAGCACATGGTCGATACCGCAGTTTATTTGTGGGAGACCGACCCCGATTTTTCCAAAAAGCTCAAAGCACAGCCTTATTTTTGCTTGCCGCACTACCGCAAGGTCCTCGCCTACGGGCAAAAGCGCCTTGGCAAAAAGAGACAGCCCGAATTTGCAAAGGCTTGCGCGGGTGTTGTAGAGCCTTATTTTGAGGAGCTCCAAAAGGACGTTAGCTGGTTCTGCAAAAAATTCGACTACCGCTACGACCAAGAGCCTTGGTATAACTCCAAGGATGCCGTAGAGCGCGCGTTCAAATTCTTGCGCTCCGATCTGCACAACAAGTAAAGGAAAACGAATATGATAGACCTTTTAAAATTACATAAGCATTTTATTCTCACACATCTTAGGGAAGGTGACGTTGCCGTTGATTTTACCATGGGCAACGGCTACGATACCGAATTTCTTTCCAAAACCGTAGGACCCGAGGGGCACGTATATGCGTTTGATATCCAAGCGCAGGCCGTTGAGTCGACCGCCAAGCATTTGCGCGAGGTCGGTTGCCCCGAAAACTACACCCTCATTCACGATTCGCACCACAACGTTAAAAATTACGTTAAGGAGCCCATTAAGGCGGGCATGTTCAACCTTGGTTGGCTTCCCGGAGGGGACAAGTCTATCACTACTCTGCGCGAGACCACGCTTCCTGCTATCGAGGCAGCGATCGACCTGATGGATAGGGATGCCATCATCAACGTAGCCGTTTATCCCGGGCACGAGGAGGGCGACCTTGAGGGCAAGATGATCTGCGACTATCTTGCAAGCATCAGCCGCCACAAGGTTTGCGCCACAAAGGTGAATATTCTCAATTCTCCCTCGTCGCCTTATTTTATCGTTATTGAAACAAAACCGCTTGAAAAAATACCGTACGGAAGGTCACATGAAAAGAAATAAAGCAAAATTTTTGATAGTCGTTTTGGCAGTGTTGCTTCTTTTTTCGGGTTGCATCAACAAGGAAGAAGAAGAGGGAACCAAGCCGATCGACGTCAGCGGCGTTGATAAAAACGCCATTGGGAGCTACCAAACAATGAAGTATGAATACCTTACCAACGTAGACGTTGCGAGCCTTACCACAAATCTTAGCAGCACCTACCTCATATTGGCAAATAAGCAAAGCGAGCTTGAAAGCACATACGTGCCTTCTCCCTTGGTTGAGCTGACCTGTGCCACCTTGCAGCCCGACCGCACATACGAGCTTGAGGCGCGTGCGGCAAAGGCGCTTTACGCAATGCTTGCCGAAATGAAGGCAGCAGGCATCAGCGACGTTATGGTTGCCAGCGCGTATCGCTCATACAGCTATCAAATTGCCACTTATAACAGATATGTCGACGAAGAAATGAGCCATATTTCCCAAAACGCACGTCGCTTGTTTGGGGAAGACTACATCAAAATGAACTACCTCGATAAAGGAATTTATCAGCTCAATATTGAGGATGCGCATATCGTGGTGCAATCCTATTCCGCCGTCCCGGGGCAGAGCGAGCACCAAACGGGGCTTTGCCTTGACTTTGCTTCAGGCGAAGAGGACGAATACCTTACCGAAGCATTTGAGGATACAAAAGCCTTTGTGTGGCTTTCTGAGAACGCCTATAAGTTTGGCTTTATTCTGCGCTATCCCAAGGGGATGGAGCATATCACGGGCTACACCTACGAGCCCTGGCACTACCGCTTTGTGGGCAGAGAAGCCGCAACCGATATTTTTGTGGGAGATATGACATTGGAGCAATATTTGCAGCTCGCAAGCAATTAACGTAAAAAAAGCACTTGCCAAACGGCAAGTGCTTTTTTGATTATTTACCCTATAATGTATGATACATATTCAAGCAACCACGCACCGGTGGGGAAGCTGCCGTCTTTGCTTTTGTCGACAATTACCCAAACGGATTGAGCGTTAAATTCAATTCGTCCGCCGGCTTTTTCGTTCTCAAAGTAAACGACGTCGCCCTCGCGTTTTGCATCTCTAACGCTAATATCGTCGGCGCCTTTAATGAGCACGTTCAGCTGAACGCGGCTTTGAGTAAAGTCGCCCCCAATTTCAACACCAACGTCGTATCTGTCCCGGTATATATTGTCACCCCATTCCCAAGTCATAATTCCGGGCTTTTGCAGGGTCAGGGGGCCCATCAGACGAACGAATGGAGAAGGTATATTTTGCTTCGTGATTGCAAGCTCCCCCGCGCGGTAGAGATGTGCGTCAAGAGGCTCTTCTTTTGCAATTGCCCCTGCATCCACAAGTGTATCATCATTTTGCCAAGTGTAGGTGCGCTCAAAGTAGTGGTAGAGTTGGTCTGTTCCGATATATTCTTGGTATCTGCATTTCAAAGAACCATTGGTTGAAATAAAATACGTCATATCCTTAGGATCGTTAAAAACCAAGGTAACTTTGTTGTCAACCATTGCAAAGATGGCAATTAGGTCGCACTCATCCGACATTAAAACAAGCTCGTCCGTTCCGTTGTTGTTGATATCAAAGACCGTATAACCAAAGGCATTGATGCCGTGACTTTGGTATTTCTCACTAAATTCATGCATATACAAATAAAAACAGGGCATGAAAATGCTTTGATAAACATTTTTTACCTCATCTGTCGCATTGGTGATTTCGGTGGCATACATATCATCGGCAAATTCTTGTGGATACAAATTGTAGTATTTTCCAAGATGCTCCACCGCTATGCGATAAATAGAAATGACATCCTCATAGTCGGCAACCGTCACCGTATCGGGCTCTGCCGTATCGGAGGGCGTTTCTGTGGGAGTGGATTCGGGTGTGGTTGATAGGTCTTGGAACAGATTGCAGGATGTTGTGAGCAAAAGAGAGAATAGCAGCACACAGATCAGAGCAAAGGATGTTCGTTTTTTCATTGTCGTCCTCCTTATTTTTTCAAAAGTCAATATATTTGCAAAAATAGTATAGCACAAAGCAAAAAGAAAAGTCAATAGAAAAACTGCGTTTTTGAACAGGAGATAAAATATGCTTAAGCAGAGATAAATCGAGGATTTTTATTGATGCGCTGTTTCCTATCGTGCCGTAGGCACACGTCTCTGCCGCAGGCTACATCACAAGGCGAAGCCGACATCACTTGCCCAAAGGGCAAACATCACATTAAAAAATGCACTCCTCGGAGTGCATTTTTTAATCAGCCCCGCCTGTAAGCCGGGTTCTGTCGTGAACGGTCATCAATCTTCGCTTTGCGTCACCGCAAAGCTTCGAAACAAAGTTTCGTGCCACCCCTCAAGATGTGCCGGACAAGCCTTGATTGGGGTGTTGCTTCGAATAGGGTTTACAGCGGACCTATGTTACCATAGGAACGGGTGAGCTCTTACCTCGCCTTTCCATCCTTACCGCATAAGCGGCGGTTTATTTCTGTTGCACTTTCCCGACGGTTACCCGTGGCTGACGTTATCAGCTATCCTGTCCTTTGAAGCCCGGACTTTCCTCACGGTAATACCTTTCGGCAACATACCGCGCGACCGTTTAGCGGAGCTGTTCTCTTATTATATCGCAAAGGGCGTGATTTGTCAAGAGCGCGCCCAAAAAAGAATTATTTGATGTGAAATCTGCGGTGCATTTCTCGCTTAAAATCCTGCCCGAGAACAATGATCAGGGTGATCAGGCAAAGCAGAGCGAGGGATGCAAGCACGATCAGCGGCCAGCTGCCTTTTGCATGATAGAAATGCAGGGTAATTAAGGAACCGATAATGGATACAAAAATAAAATTGATCAGCGGGAGCATATTGTGCTTTTGCGTTTCCAGGTTGGTAAAGAACAATACCATACAGCTCAAAAGTCCGCTAAAGCAAACAATGGGAACGACAAAAAGCGCAAAGCTATGCACCAACAAAACGTCGATCGCCACCAAAAGAATACTGCTCCAAACCGTAATTTTGATGGTTTGGCTGATGCGGTTGAACTCTACCAGATCAGGGGAGAGGGCAAACGTCCATACAACGTACAAAGAAAGAATGACAAGGATGCTCCAAAAGGGGCCCTTGATGCAAAGATTGACGATGAGCGCCGCTGCGGCTACCGCAAAAAACGGCCAACGAACAATCGAGAGCATTCTTTTTCTGTCGCGGGGGCCTTTTGTGATTTTTGGATAGGTATTTTTAATGTGCATGGTACTCACTCCCTTCCACTGTGGCTTCGATGCCGTCGTTCTTGAGGAGCTGATACATTTTCTCTTCAAAAGCAGGGTCGGCAGTCATTTTGGAAATCGAGAACGTGGTAACGCCCGCGCAGGTAATGGCGGCGCAAGCCAAGCGGTTGGTTACCTGTGCGCCAAGGCAAAAGTCCATATAGGCAATGTGCTCCATCATTTCATCGGGGAAGCGAACGACGCCGAGATTGGAAAAGGTCGTGGTGTAGATCTTTTCGCCAAGAAGACCGTAAATCATTTTTGCAATCGGCTGCTTAATGGCAAGGGGAATGACGCGAATGGAGCTGACGATGTTGACGGCGGCAGTGATCATTTCGCGCATTTTTTCCTTTTCGGCTTTTTCTACAAGCTGCGCATTGATCTCGGCAAGGAGCTCTTCCTTATTGCCGATTTTTTCAATGGGGATGCGAATGCCGCAGTACATTGAAAAATTGCGTACGGTCTTTGAGGGATAGAATTTGCGCATATTGATAGGGAGCTGAATGTTAAGGTCGCCCGTGAGCTCATCGGTCGATGCGCAGCAAGCATAAAACATTTGCATCAGCAAATATGCCGTAATGGTTGCATTGTGCTGTTTTGCAACCGCGTGCAAGCGGTCGGCATCCATCAAAAAGTGCAAAATGCGGCAGGGCTTTCTGCGTGTCAGTCTGCCGTTCATCTGCGCAGCGGGCTTGTCTACAAATCCGGAGCTGCTTTTTGCTTTTTCAACCTTTACAAAGGCATTTTCAAATTCCTCTTTGGCAGGAGTATCGTTTACGTTCCAAATATCACCAAGTGGGGCGTTTACACCACGCAAGCGCAGGTATTCCGAAATCAGAGAGCGAAGAAAGGTGATAGCACCCGTGCCGTCGGTCAAAACGTGGAAAAATTCTGCACTCACGCGGTTTTGGTAATACATCAGGCGGAAGGATTGCGAACCGCTTGACGATACCTTAATCGGTTGGCAGGGAATACTGTGTTCTTCTTCAATCGAAAAGCGACGTTTTACGGTGTCAAGATAATGCCAAAAGAATCCCTTTTTCAGGGTCGTTGCAAAGCTTGCAAAGCGCTTGATGGTAAAGGTAAGTGCCATTTGCAAAAGCTCGGGAATGACGGCTTCTTTGAAATAAACCGAAACGCGAAAGACCTGCTGACTGCCGTGCTCCATTGAAATGGGATAGATCTTTGCGGCATCGTCAAGAGGGAACCACATCACCGAGGGACGCGCATAAAAGCCGCCAAGGTTAGAGAGCGCCAAGCGGGAAAGGATCTCTTCCATAGGCACGCCCTCTTTGTAAAGCAGCATAATGGCAGCCTCAAAGTCGGCTTTGAATTGTCTTCTATTGCTTTTGGAAACTAAAAAATGCGTATCAAACTCCGAAAAAAAGCGTGTGAGCAATTCGTTTTCGGGAGCAGAAAGCGTTTCGCAAAAGGTTGCAAAGGTTGTTTTTGTGTTCTTCATAAAACTCTCATTTCGTTGCTGAAATTGTTAAAGGTTGCATTTTTTCACTTGTCTTACTTACAGTATAACACATTTTTCTCACTTTTTCAATACCCAATTTGAAAGGATGCAAAAGAGAACGGAAAGCAAAAATCAAAAAAAAGAGGGCCGATGATTGCCTACATTTGTACTTATGCAACTTTCTGAACGGGCAGGGTCTTGGTGGCGCCTGACCGTTTGCGATAGCAAGAGCGAGCGTTGCGCTCGCGCCGACCGTCTATTTGCCGCCTAACGAGTTATCTTTTTGCCCTTTTGCTAGAGTGCTTTTTGGAAGGGGTGTGGGGAGACCTTCTTCTCTAAAAAGGTCTCCCCACAATTCTTCTATTAAAATTTATGTGCATCTAAATGTCTCTGCCAAATGCGAGCGGCAAAGAAGCAGAGGAGTGCGCCAACGCACGAGATGGCGACCCAAGTGAGAATGGTAAAATTCCAATCAAAGGCTTCGGCAAGCGCCGCAAAGCCGTAGGTTGAAATTGCCGCACCAACGTAGGTGCTGGCATTGAGAATACCCGAGTAGGTAGAAACCTTGCCAAAGACCACAAATCTGCGCGGCACGATGGAGATGAGCATTAGGTTAATGCCGTGCATCGCGGCAACGGTCAGCGCCATCAAAATAAGAGAGGGAACAAGCGCCGCCGCAGGGGCGAGGGCATTCACCAAGAACAAAAGTGCACAAACGATGGCGGAGCCACCAAAGATAGCGGCGGCACAAGCAACCTCGTTTTTAAAAAATTTCTTTTGCAAAGCCCCGAAAGCCGAATAACTGACCATTGTAAATATGGCGAGAATGACCGTCGAAACGATCGAATTTTCCTCGCTGAGTCCAAAGGTCTCAAGCAAAAACGAGGGCATCCAGTTGGTCACACCGTCACGTAGCATTCCTTGCAGCATAATGCCGGGCATGATCATAGAGATGGCACCGAATATGTAGAGCGGAATAGGCAACGCCTTTTGCTCGGGAGCGGGAGAGGTCTCTTCCGTTTTCTCAATGGGCATTTCCTGCTTTGTAAATACGCGCGGATAGAGGATGAACCAAAGCACAACCATTATAGCACCCCACGCGGCGCAAAGGAGCATGATCGTGCGCCATTCCATAACGCCGAGCAGGAGAGGGCAGAACAGATACAAGGCGATCGTTGCAATTGATGAGCCCTGATTGACGCGAATGGCGGCAAAGCTGTAATCCTGAGCGGAAAGATGCGTCGACATCAGCCTTACGATTGGCGGCCAAAGCAGCGCGTGCGCAAAGCCGTTGATGCTCCAAATCACCGTCATTGCGGGAATTGTTGATGCAAAGAAGATGCCTACGTTACACGCAACCGCAAGAGAAAGTCCTGCAGGAATGATGTGTTGGGGCTTGACGCGGTCGCCAAGAAAGCCGCTGATCACCTGACCTGTGCCATACGCAATAGTCAATCCGGTAATGACGATGGCAAGAGCAGATTTTTCCACCTGCATCTCACTGCAGATCTTTACCAGCATTACGGCAAGGTTGATGCGCATACAGTAGCTTGTAAAATACACGAGTGCCAAAAAATATGCAATTTTTTTGGTTCTCGGTGCAATCGTCGATTTCATATTACAGCAGTCTCTTTACAATTTTGATCATTCTGAGTGCTACGGGAATGAGCAGCACGTTTACGGCAAACTCCACAAGGAAGTTAAGACCGATGCAACCAACCATAACAAAGGTAAAGCCGTTGGCAAATGCATTGTTTATCGCCCAGGTGCTGATGAGAGCGTTATAAAAAACGAACAGACCGAGCGCAAAAATACCTGTATTCACAATGGGGCAGGCAACTGCCGAGATGATAACGCCAAGCTTGGTTTTTTCGTGCTTTGCAAATGCGCGATAGATCAAGCCCGAAGCCCATCCCGCAAGCGTACCCTTGAGTACGCAGAGAATAACGGTGATAACAGGCGTTTGCAAAAACATTTCGGTGCTCAACGGTCCTGCCGCACCGGTCACTACCTGAATGGCAACGACCACGCCGAATACGCCACCCAAAAAGGCGCCGCTTGCAGGGCCAAAGAGAATAGCCCCAAGCATAATGGGAACGAGCGTGAGCGTAATGGTGAATATTCCCACGGGAATGGAAACAAACATTTGCAAAACGACCACGACCGCTGCAAACATTGCTGTATAAATCAGCTTTCTTTGATTATCCTTCATAATAGGGGTCCTCCTTTTTCATCCACCATAGATGGATGTTAGAATAGGGATATTGTATCACTTAAGTGTCAAAAAGTCAATACTTACGCGCGACTTTTTCTCTCATTTTTTTACAAGAACGTCCTCAATTTCGCAAATATACACGCGATGGAAATCGTCAATGGGATAGTTCTTGAGCATTTCTTTATCAATAAAGGATGCTTTCTTAATGTCATCTGCATACATTTTACGGCAGATCATAACCATTTCGGCTTCAAGGGGGTAGGGAACGCCACCCTCGGTCATGGCACAAGTGAGCCCTGACTGCGCAAACTTGTCACCGTCTCGTCCGCTGTTGCGACCGCAAAAAACGAGAGCGTCGCGGTATTGCTCTCCAAGAAAAGCAAGCGAGAGGTAATCACTCTTTTCGGTAATGGTATAGGTGTAGCGCTGTGGGCGAATAAAGCAGATAGCAACGGGCTTATGCCAAAGAATGCCCATCGCACCCCAAGAGGCGGTCATGGTGTTGGTGTGCTCACCGTCGGTGGCAGAAATCAACATCCATTGCTTGTCAATGCGGTTAAAAATGGCGTCAACGTCTTTTGCGGCTACGTGTTCAAAAGTATTCATAGGAGTACCTTCCTTTCAAAATCATATCTACCTATTATCATACTCCAAAATGCTGCAAAATGCAATCTACGACCAAAAAGTTTACAAAAATTCACAAAAACCGGTGCCGATTGTGAACGGGATGTTAACAATCGGCGGAAAAGATTGACATTTGGCACACAGTGTGCTATAATGAACACACTGTGTGCTGAAAGGAAGGTGAATTTGTGGCAGTTTCGCAAAACGGATTGATCGTGGATGAAATGTCCGAAAAAATTATTGCGGTTGCCGAACGAATGGCAATGACAAACGGTGCACACACTGTCAATGTACGCAAAATTCTTTTGGAGCTTGGCATCACCAATCGCGTGTTTTATAACCGCTTTCGCAACGTTGAGGACGTTCTTGGCGTGGTTTACCAAAAGGTAAGTGAACAGATACGCACAAGTGCTGCTTGGGAGAGCAGCAGCGAGGAGGAATTCTTTGAACGCGTTACCGAAATGGTTGCCAATACGCTCATTCGCTCCTACGATCTCAAAAAGCAGTTTAACCATTATATGTTCGAAAACGATTCTCGTTCGCAAAACAACTACGAGTGGTGGATGAGTACGATCAAGCAGATGCTTACCTACGCAAAGGAGAAAAAGTATATTCGCTCCGATGCCGACGTTGACGTTTTGAGCTACTCGCTTTGGTGCTTTTGGCGCGGCTACAATGCCGATGCCGTTGGCAGAGGCGTTCCCAAAGAGGAAGCCGTAAGAGGCTGCAAATACAGCTTTGGCATCATTTTGGACGGTCTGCGTGCCGTCCCGCAAGAGGCATAAGATCTCCAATTATTATTTGTAAAAAAGCAAATCATATAAATCGATTACTGAAAGGAAATTTTCATTATGAACAAAGATATGCTGCATGAGCCCAGATATTTTGAAAATGTTAAAAAGCTGCTTGAATGGTCTGCCGAGGAATACGGCAACGATACCGTTTATTCTTTCCGTCCCACACCCCGTGCAGAAATTGTAAAAAAGAGCTTTGTAGAGTTCCGTGACGACGTTCGCGCACTGGCAAGTGAATTGTTGGCAATGGGCTGCGCAGGTCGCCATTGCGTTATTATCGGTAAGCTTTCCTACGAGTGGGCTGCTATGTATTATGCAACGCTTTCCATCGGTGGCGTTCTCATTCCTTTGGACCGCGATTGGCAAGCAGAGGACCTAGCCGCAACCGTTGATCGTGCAGAGGCAAAGTTCCTGTTCTGCGATGCAGACCTGAAGGAAAAAGCAGCCGTTATCGAAAACAAGGTTTCTCTTGCTGCTCCCACCTTTTATTTGAACGGCAAAGAGGAGGATGCATCTGTTGCATCTCTTATCGAAAAGGGAAGAGAAAAGTTCGCGGCTGATCCCAACGCATACTTCAATGCTCCCATTGACCCTCACGTTATGGCACTGATGGTATTCACATCGGGTACCACAGGCAAGGGCAAGGGCGTAATGCTTTCTCAAAACGCAGTTCTTTCCGACCTTTCCTCCATTATTCCTTATATGGACTTTGGTAAAAAGACGGTAGGCGTTCTGCCTCCTCACCACACCTTCGGTTCCTCCGTAATGCTCATTGGTCATATGATGATCGGTAGTGAGATCTATATCTCAGGTGGTCTGCGTTACGTAGCAAAGGAGCTCAAGGAGCAAGAGCCCGAGCATCTCGTTATCGTTCCTTTGTATCTTGAAACCTTCTACCGCCGCATTATGGCAAACCTGAAGGAGAAGAAGAAGGAAAAGCTTGTTGCACGTATGATCAAAGTCAGCAACGGTATGCTTAAGGTAGGCATCGACGTTCGTGCAAAGTTGTTTGGCGAGATTCGCGCAGCGTTTGGTGGCAAGGTTAAAATGATCATTTCCGGCGGCGCACCCATCAACCCCGAAATTCTCAATTTCTTTGAAGCCATCGGTATTTCCACCCTCAATGGCTATGGCATTACCGAGTGTGCACCCATTATTGCCGTTAACCACAGTAAGAGCTCCATTCCCGGTAGTGTAGGATACGTTCTTGATATTGACACCGTTAAGATCGACCATCCCAACGAGGATGGCGAGGGTGAGATCTGGGTAACCGGTCCCAACGTAATGCTTGGCTACTACAAGGATGAGGCCGCAACCGCTGATGCCATCGACTCCGAGGGCTATTTCAAAACCGGTGACTACGGCAAGCTCGATAAGAACAACGTCCTCTATATTACCGGACGTAAGAAGAACCTCATCATCCTTTCCAACGGTAAGAATGTTTACCCCGAGGAGATCGAAAACGAGCTCGTTGCCACTCCCGGCGTAATTGACATCATCGTTTACGAGGGACAGAGCAAGAGAGGCATGGAGCACAACGCAATCGTTGCAGAGGTTTATCCCGATAAGGAATATATCGAAAAGAACAACGTTACCGATATCAAAGCACACCTGCAAAAATACGTTGACGATTACAACCGTACCGCAGTTCCTTACAAGAAGATCGGTGTTTTGAAGGTTCGTGATACCGAATTCCCCAAGAACACTCTTCGCAAGATCATGAGATTCAAGCTCGATATGTCTATCGACTAATTTTTAATAAAAAAGAACGGAGAATTTTCAAAATTCTCCGTTCTTTTTTCTTCATTCCCCTTGACATTTCCCCTAAAGGGGTGTAAAATACCCCGTGGGCAAAATCAGCCCTTGGAGGAAGGTATGGCAAAAGCAAAAATAGATATGACAGAGGGAAAGATCCTTCCGCTGCTGATACGCTTTGCGCTGCCCACTATGGCAACGTCTATTATCAATCAGCTTTTCAACACAGCAGATACCATTGTTGTTGGTAGATGGGGTGGGGAAACTCCCGAAGCGCGCGAGATCGCACTTTCCGCAGTGAGCGCGTGCGGACCCTTGGTGAGTATGATCATCACCTTTTTTGTGGGCCTTGCCGTAGGATCGGGTATTATGGTCTCCCACGCGGTTGGCGCAAAAGAGGAATATAAAATTCAAAAAACGGTTCACACGTCGGTTACGCTGGCAACCTTGTGCGGTGTGCTTTTGGGCGTCCTCGGCTTTGCATTTGCCCGCCCCTTGCTTGTTTTGATGGAAACTCCGGATTCGGTCGTCGATCAAGCCGTGCTCTATATGCGTGCCTACTTTGTGGGTATTCCCGCACAAATGATCTACAGCTACTGCTCTGCAATGCTGCAAGCAACGGGAGATAGCACGCGTCCCTTGATCTTTTTGTCAACGGCAGGCATGATCAACGTAATTCTCAATCTTGTTATGGTGCTCGGATTTGGTCAGGGCGCTCTCGGTGTAGGTATTGCAACAGCGGCGGCACAATGGACGTCTTGCAGCATGATACTCATTTATATGCTGAAAACCAACGGACTTTTGAAGCTGAAGCCCCGACAGCTAACGCTTGAAGCATCTACGCTCAAAGAGGTCTTGCGTTTGGGTGTTCCCGCAGGTGTGCAGAACTCGATGTTTGCTATTGGAAACCTCGTTATGCAAGTAGCACTTAACTCCTTTAATAGCAGCGTTTACGTTTCGGGAAGCTCCATTGCGTCAAACGTGGGCACCTATACCCAGCTTATTTGCGGTGCATTCAGCACGGCAGCCTACGTGTTTATCGGGCAAAATACGGGAGCTAAAAATATGCCGCGTATTCGCGAATGTATGAAAACCAGCACCATTACCATTTCGACCTTGGCGATCGTTCTCAACAGCATTCTAAACCTTGTCAGCCTGCCGCTTCTAACTCTTTTTGCCCCGAGCAACCCCGAGGTGGTAGAGTTTGCAAGAATTAAGCTCGTTGTCAACAGTTCGTTTTACGTGATGGGGCACCTCGAAGGGCTTTACGGAAGCGCAATTCGCGCCTTTGGCAAATCCACGCTCCCAATGATCGTTTCGGTGGTTGGTATTTGCGGTGTCCGTATTCTTTGGATCAACACAGTGTTCGTTTGGATCCGCCATCCCTTAACCATTTTCTTCGCCTACGGAGCATCTTGGACGATCACCTTTATCGTGCAAGCGATCCTCTACTGTCGTTTGCAAAAGAAGATAGGAGCCCTGTGGGAAGCCGAAAAGCTTGCCCCAAAGCCGGCAGAGCTCGCCGAAGCAAATGCATAACCAAAAAGAACGACACCGCGGTGTCGTTCTTTTTAATTGCTTTATTTATCCCGATAATACGCAACGGCAAGGTCTACTACCATTCCGTAGCTGCGCGTGCCTTGCGGTGTGCCTTGGCTTTGGAGATAAGCATTGTTGGTTGCCTCGCTTACGTCAGCAACGACGTTTTCGCGATACTTATCAAAAAATTCACTGTAAGCAATGCGCTCGGCAATAACCGTTTTGGGCTGCTTATAGTAATTTTCTTTATAAAGCTCATAATTTGCCGAATAGAGCGCAGAAACCACGTATTCATAAAGATTTAAGGCTCCGCTGTAACGAATATAAGCGTCGTCCGACTCCATACATACCAAAAAGGCAACAAAATTTGCCTCGTCCTCGCGTGCGATGCCGCGCTGATGTGCCAGCTCGTGTGCGGCGGTGTAGGGAATTGTATAGTCGGGGAAGTTGACGTTGATATTTGCCTCGCCCGTAAAGAAGGTGTAAACGCCTGTGATGTGTGTGTAGGACATCGGCTCGCTGAGCATTACAGGCTTGACGTTGGAACGAAAATCATCAATAAAATCATACTTTGCACAAGCTTTTTTGTAGGCTTGCATCAGCTTTTCATTCATTTCGGCATAGGAATAGGGCATTCTCGAAGCACCCGTTTCCATAAAGAGGATCTCGCCTTCTACCTTTTTTACCTCTTCCAAAAGGATGTCGGCGGTTGCGGCAAGCTCCTCGGCGCTTACGGGCTTACGCTCCAAACCGAGCTTTTGATCAAGAGAGATCGCGTTGTAGCCGGGGGCAAAATTCCAAACAAACAAATTGAACACCATGCAAACCACGCTAAAAATGCAGGCAACGTAGATCCACATTTTGCGTGCGCTGCCGCAAAAGTGCTTAACGCCAATAGCGATCACCGTAATCAGAATGACGGGGGCGAGAATAAGGATCATCTCCGCTACCGAAAAGGGGACCCACCCCGTGAGCTTTGCAAAAAGCATTCTTCCCACCGATCCTACGGTGCGGTTAAAGGCATCGGCAAAGCCTGTATTGTAGCGAAATGCTACGTAAAGCCCAACGCTCACCGCCGTCAGGGAAAAAATAACAATGCAGACAATTGGCAAACGCGGCTTTTTATTTTGTTTTTGTGTATTCATCAAGAACTCCTTTTCTAAGAGCGGTGGGGAAGCATTTTTCAATCAAACAACGCATATCGGCACACAAAGGGGCAGAGAGGGTCATCCACTCTTCCGTCAGCGGGTGCGGAAAGGATAACTGATATGCGTGCAGCGCGTGTCTGTCAATAAGAGGCGTCGGTGTGCCGTAAAGGTCATCACCCACCAATGGATGACCCGCGTATGCAAAATGCACGCGAATTTGGTGTGTTCTGCCCGTCAGGGGGCGAACGAGAACAAGACTGTAACCGTTCTCAACCGCCAGTACTTGATATTCTGTGCAAGCGGCATCGGCATCGGGGGCATCGGGGGTACAGACCTCGCGCACAATGATGCTTTCCTTTGTGCGATGTAAGGGGGCGTCGATCACGCCTTCTTTTTCTTCCATTTCGCCAACGGCAACGGCAAGATAGGTCTTTTTGATATCGCCCTTTTGCATAGATTGTGTCAGCTTTCCCGCGGCGCGCTTGTTGCGAGCAATGAGCAAAAGTCCGCTCGTGTTGCGGTCAAGGCGATTGATGGGGCGAAAAACAAAGGGGATGCCTTCCTTTTCATATCGAAAGGCAAGCGCATTTGCCACGGTGTCGGTGTAGTGATCGTGCGAGGGGTGCGTGGGCATATCGGCAGGCTTTGCGGGCACCACGATATCGTCGTCCTCATAAAGGATCTCCAAGGGCAGATCCACAGGCGTGAGCGCGGGAGAGGATTCGCTATCCTCAAGTGCCAAAGAAAGGCACTCGCCAAGCTTTAAAATATGCCTAACGGTAACGGCTTTTCCGTCTACCGCAATTCCCAGAGGGGTGTACTTTAAATGCTTGATCATTTTGGTGGAAAGCTTCAATTCATTTTGCAAAACGCGGCGAATACACTCTCCCGCAAGTGCTTCATCAATCAAAATATCCATCTTGCCCCTCCTTTTCTTTTTGTCACCCAATATTATACCACCTTTTTTTGCATTTTACAAGACGAAAGCGTGACGGAATCAAAAATATTGTGAAATATCGCGTCCACCCCTTGCATAACGGCAGGTTTTGTGGTAAAATGATAGCAGAATCTTTTTTAAAGGATGATAAAAATGAACGCAAAAAAATTACTCGTAAGCCTTTTGGCACTTTGCTTGATCCTATCAAGCCTTTCTGCCTGCGGCGAAAAAAATAAAACGCCTAACACGCCCGAACAAACCACCGATGCGCCCGTTGATACCACGCCTGTCATAATTGAGGACGAAGGCGTCAATTTTTGGGCAAAGAGCAACGCGGGCTTTGATAGTGCTACCGAGGGTGCGGCTGCCGATTTTGAAATCGAGACCGCAAACGGCAAGGTCACAATTCTTTCTTACAAGGGATCGCAAGAGCATCTGATTATCCCCGCAGCGATTGACGGTCAGCCTGTTACGAGCATTGCCGACGGCGCATTTGCAGAGAACGTAACGCTGAAAACCCTCATTTTGCCAGAGAGCATTACCACTATCGGCAAAGGTATCCTCGCAGGATGCGAAAATCTGCACTCCCTGCAAACCCCTTTGATGGGTGAGAGCAAAGAGGGAACACAGTACTTCGGCTATCTCTTCGGTGCAACTACACATGAGGACAACGCGCGTGATATTCCCGTATCGCTCAAATGCTTGCGCATAACGGGAGAATGGCAAACGCTGCCCGCATATTCGCTTTTTGATTGCAACGATCTTATCTGTCTCGCTCTCCCCGAGGACGTGACGGTGATTGAAAAATTCGCTATTTTCAACGGCGCATCCTTGCGTCAGATCGACGGGCTTGAAAAGATCGTAACGTTTGGTGACCGCGCCCTGATGAATTGCGCGGATCTGCAGATCGTTACCCTTGGCAACGCCCTTGAAACTGTGGGCTTTGGCGCGTTTGAGGGATGCACGTCCATCCGTGCGCTCACCCTGCCTTTTGTGGGGAATACGAGCACAAAGAACACCTATCTCGCTTATATTTTCGGCGCGGCACAGCCCGACTTTGCAAAGGGATTTTACCCCGTAAATCTCGAGCGTGTCACCTTGACCTCTAATTGTCAAACGCTTGGCAATTACGCTTTCTTTGAGTGCGAGTCGCTCAAGGAGATCGACCTTCCCGAAGGACTTACAAGCATTGGCGTGCGCGCGTTTTACGGTTGCACAAGCCTTTGGAGCATCAAGCTCCCCAACACACTAACCACCGTTCGCGAGGCAGCATTTTTTGGTTGCGACGCTCTGACAACACTTGATTTTGGAACGGGCTTGACAAGCATTGGCATCAACGCCTTTTACAATTGTGATTCCTTGGCAGAGATCGTTTTACCAAGCACCCTCAAATCTCTCCCCGCATCCTGCTTTGCAGGCTGCATCGCTCTTGCAAGGGTAGACCTTGGCGGTGTGGAGACGGTCGGTGCTCAAGCCTTCCGCCATTGTAATGCCGTTACCACCGTTACCGCCAACGGAGAAGTTGCCTTTGAAGAAGGGAACGACCATATCAAATCTATTTTGAATGAATAATACGATTAAGAAATACAAAGCAAAGGGGCT
>JBGVQK010000044.1:0-92146 GCA_045127455.1 Eubacteriales bacterium | reverse complement strand
GATGTCATAGCCGTCGGCAGGCTGATCCTTGCCGGGGCCAAAGTAAGAAAGGCTGACCTTTGCCGCCCCATAAAAGTCGGACGCCATACGTGCAAGGCAGCAAAGCCCGAGCTCATCGGTGGCGGCACTCAACACGTCACCTTCCCTCATAAGGGATTTGATGTAACAGATCTCGTTTGTTTGAATGGTGTTTTGCGGGCTGGAATCGTCAACACCTACGTAAAGAAAGTCTATTTTCCCTTTTGGGGAACGCAAAAGGTAGTCGAGGATTTTGAGCTTTCGCTCGCGGGAAGCGTGATACGAAGCACGTGCTTGCTCGGAGACGTCAATGGCAATGCGGTCTCCGTTTTGGTCGTAGGCGTAGCCTGCAACAATGCTTTCAATGGTGATCTCTTCTTTTTCAAGGAGCTTGCGTTCTACCCTGCCGTAAGCGCGAAAAGCGTTGTATTCCTCTAATTGATAGCCTTGATAACCAACCGTAGATGCAAGGCGCATGACCGTATCAAACACATAAACGGTGTTATTTTGAGAGAGCGCGAGAATGGCATCTATGATCTCGTATTCAAGGTTCAGATCTTGGTTGGAAAGCCAACGGGAAGAGACCAAGCCGCCTGAAGTCATTTGGTCAAGTGAGATAATAAAATGGTCGCAGGTCTTATCGGCTTCCAAAAGCCACTCAAGGAGTGCCTCGCGATCACCCGCAGTGGAGCCGTCGGCGTTGGGCTCCATATTGTCAAGTGCCGTTCGATAAAGCTCCTCACGCGGCATCAACAGCTCGATGCCAACCGATTGCGCCAAATACTCGACGCGCTCTTTGTTGACCGGGCGGTTATCAATGGGAATATACGCCACGCGGTGAAGCGTTGCATCACTGCTTGGTTCTTGCAAAATGGGCGGCGGCGAGGTCGTTTCTCTTTCTTGGGTGGTGGTAACGCTCGGTGTGGCGACAAAATGCTTAACAAGATCGCACGCCCCGAGCATTGCTGCCATAAAAAGGCAGAGCACCGCACAGAGAATTTTTGTAAACCCTTGATGTCGTTTTCTCATTGCGGTGCTCCTTTCTTCTTTTTCGGGTGAAAAAGAATTTTTACTGTTCATTCAATTTTTGCAAAACGCTATCGAATTGCGAGAGGTCGGTGATCTCAAATTCGGGCATGACCCCTTCTCTACCCCGACGGTGAGGATTGAACCAGCAGGTGTGCATTCCCGCATTGATCCCCCCTTGCATATCAGAGGTGATGCTATCGCCAAGAATAATAGCTTCTTCGGGCTTGTATCCCTCGATTTGCCCTGTTGCGCGCTCGAAAAATTCGATTTGCGGCTTATCGGCGCCAAGCTCCTGCGAGAGAAAAACATCCTTGAAATAACGCCCGATGCCCGCACTTGCAATGCGGCTTTTTTGCACCATGGTGGTGCCGTTTGAGGCAATATAGAGCGGGTATTTGCGCGAAAGCGTCATCAAAAGTCTTGGCGCTCCGTCGATAAAAAAGTGACTCTCGCTCAAGTTTTTTTCATAAAGGCTTTGCGCCACGTTTGGCGAAACGTTCATTCCAAGCTCTAAAAAGAGCTGACTGAATCTGCCCGTGAGGACCTGCTCACGCGTAAGCTCCCGGCGTTCAAGTGCCTTCCAATGCGCGCGATTGATCTCGCTATACCGCTTGATGACCGCTTCGGTGGGCGTCACGTTGAGCGATTGCAGGGTTTTGGCAAGGGCTACCGCCTCGGAGCGGTGAAAATCGAGGATGGTATCGTCAAGGTCTAAAAAAATGAATTTGATCATAGGTCTCCTTATTTCAAAATAACGTTCTCTCTACCAAGAAGTGCATAAAGCTGCTCTAACAGGTAGGGGGTAAGACTTACGCCAAGCGGTGTGGTCTCGTAGCGTTTTTGGTTGGCATAGAAGAAAAATGCGGGAAAATCACCCTCGAGAATTTCAAGCAGATTGCGCACCTTAAAGAAAAGCTCGCCGCAGTCGTCGGGAACACGCACAAACAAGCGCTTGGCATCCTTGATTGAGGGCGCGGAAACATTTGCTTTTTGCTCTGTTTGGGGTGCTTTTTGCGCATACGTGGGTGCTTTTTGCTCAGGTCTGCTCTTTTTGACAAGGGCGGGATCAAAGCGATTGTTCTCTACCAATTCTTCAACTGATTGCACAAGAAGCTTGGCATCCTCTTCCTCGCGCAAAGAGATCGTTCCCTTTACCATTACGGCGCTGTCGCGAATGAGCAAGGGAGAGAGCTCCTCAAAAAGGTTCGGGAAGACGATGCACTCCACCTCGGCAGTGCGGTCCTCAAGTGTAAAGAACGCCATACGCTTGCCGTTTTTGGTGCCCTTTACGGTAACCGAGGTGATAATACCCACGGTACGCATGGTGGCGCGGTCAACGGGATCGGCATCCTCACCGACCGCCTCGGAAATGGGAGAAAACTCTATTGTTTCAACGTGTCGGCTGTATTCGTCAAGTAGACTGCCCGAAAAATACATTCCCGCCGCCTCTTTTTCAAGCATGAGCTTTTCGCGAACACTGAGCTCGGGAATATCGGGATATTTGACCGCAGGTGCCTCGGTGCTGATTTGCCCCGGCATTGAGAACATATCAAGCTGCCCCTCAAGGTTGTCCTTCCCCTTTTGCAGAGCGCGCTCGATCATAGCATCGTGCACCGCAAGCAGCTGGCTGCGATATTTGCCAAGGCAATCGAACGCTCCGCCCTTAATAAGTGCTTCTACCATACGGCGGTTGAGCTCGGTTGCGGAGAGGCGGTTGATAAAATCATCAAAAGAGGTGAAACGTCCGTGGCGGCGTTCCGCAAGGATGTGCTCAAGAAAATGCACACCAACGTTCTTAAGTGCCAAAAGTCCAAAGCGAATATCTCTGCCCGAGGTCGAAAAGGTCATACGGCTCTCGTTGATGTCGGGCGGAAGCACGCGAATACCGCGCGAGTTACACTCGGAAATATATTCGGCAACCTTGGTTTGACTGCCGAGCACGCTTGTAAGCAGCGCTGCCATATATTGCTGCGGATAGTGACATTTAAGGTATGCCGTGCGGTAAGAAATGATGGCATACGCCGCAGCGTGCGACTTGTTAAAGGCATAATTTGCAAAGCTTTCCATATCCGTAAAGAGCTGCTCGGCAACGGCGGCATCCACACCTCTCTCCTTCGCTCCCGCAACAAAGCATTCGCGCTCGGAAAGGAGCACGTCCGCCTTCTTTTTGGACATTGCGCGGCGCACGATATCTGCGTGACCAAAGGTGTAACCGCCGATCTCGCGGAAGATGCTCATAACCTGCTCCTGATAAACCACGCAGCCGTAGGTGGAGCGCAAAATAGGCTCGAGCGCAGGTGTGACGTATTTGACCTTATCGGGATTGTGTCGGCACTCGATAAAGGTGGGAATGGAATCCATCGGCCCCGGGCGGTAAAGTGCGATTGCCGCAATAACGTCATCAAGGCTTTCGGGGCGCAAATTGGAGAGCATCTGGCGCATTCCGCCGGATTCAAGCTGAAAGATGCCTGTCGTTTTGCCCGACGAAATGAGAGAATAGGTCTCAGCATCGTCAAGCGGTAATTTTTCAATATCAAAGTCGGGCTCGCTCTCGCGGATCATTCCCTCTGCATCGTGCAGAATGGTGAGATAACGCAAAGCAAGAAAGTCGAATTTCAAAAGGCCCAAGGAAGCAACGGTATCCATATCGAACTGCGTAACAACAGTACCGTTACTCAGTGCAACGGGCAGATAGTTGCTGATGGGACGGTCGGTGATGACAACGCCTGCGGCGTGAACCGAAACGTTGCGCGGCATGCCCTCAAGCGAGCGTGCCGTATCGACCAGACGGCGCACTTGATCCGAGCCCTCATAAAGCTTTTTGAGGTCAGGCAGCGTCAGGGCGTGGTCGATGGTCATATTGAGCTCTTGCGGAATGGCACGTGCCACAACGTCAACGTCGGCATAGGACATTCCAAGCGCCCTTCCCACGTCGCGAATAGATGCTCTTGCCGCCATTGTGCCAAACGTGATGATTTGAGAAACGTGGTCGGCACCGTATTTGCGTGTGACGTATTCGATCACCTCGTCGCGGCGGTTATAGCAAAAATCGACGTCGATATCGGGCATGGTAACGCGTTCGGGGTTAAGGAAACGCTCAAAGAGCAGATCAAAACGAATGGAATCCACGTCGGTGATGCCCAGCGCATAAGCGACAAGGCTGCCGGCTCCCGAGCCACGCCCGGGTCCTACGGGGATATCCTTGCCTTTTGCATAGTTGACGTAGTCTTGAACGATAAGGAAGTAGTCGGCAAAGCCCATTTCGGAAATGACGCCAAGCTCGTAAGAGAGGCGTGCGCGATAATCCTCTTCGGTGTGCTCCAAAAAGGTGATGTGTCCGCGCGCGATGCGATCTCGAAATCCTTTTTCGGTCAATTCGCGCAAATATTCCTCTGCACTCTTCTTGTCGGGGCACGGGAATTTTGGCAGATACTGTGTATCAAAATCAAACTCTACCGCGCACATATCGGCAATTTTGACGGTGTTTTCAATCGCTTCGGGATAGGCACGGAACAAAAGCGACATCTCGGTGCTATCCTTGACGTAAAAATCGTTGGTTGCAAATGCCGCGGGGCGACCTGCATCAACGGTGGTGTTGGTCTGCACGCACATCAGCACCGCTTGCGTGTCGGCATCCTGGCGGCGCAGATAGTGGCAGTCGTTTGTGGCAACTAAGGGAAGTTCACATTCCTGTGCCAATTTAACAAGGCGAGGAAGGACCGCACGCTCTTCAGCGAGACCGTGGTCTTGAATTTCAATGTAGTAATGGTCTTTTCCAAAAATGCTTGCATACTTCGTTGCATTCTCTTTTGCGGCGGCAAAGTCTCCCTTGGAAAGGAGCTTTGGAATGCGTCCGCCAAGGCAAGCGGAAAGTGCGATAAGACCGCCCGAATACTGACGCAAAAGCTCATCGTCAACGCGCGGACGGTTATAAAAGCCTTCGGTAAAGGAACGCGAAACGAGCTCGACCAGGTTGCGGTATCCCTGCATATTTTCGCAAAGGAGCACCAGGTGCTCGGCATACCCTTCCCCTGCGTTGAGCTTGGTGAAACGGGAATCGGGAGCAACGTAGACCTCACAGCCGATAATGGGCTTAACGCCCGCTTTTTTGCAAGTGCGGTAAAAGTCGATAACGCCATACATAACGCCGTGGTCGGTAATGGCAACTGCGTTCTGTCCGCACTCTTTTACTCTTTCGGGCAGGTCGGCTATGCGACACGCACCGTCAAGCAGGCTATATTCGGTATGCAAATGCAAATGCACAAAATCCTTCATGGTCTTCTCCTTTCTCGTTTATTCTTCGGCTTCGTCGAGCAGCTTTTGCAGTCGATGGGAAAGCCCCGATTTGGATATGGGTGGATGATGCAAATTTTTTAATTCGTCTAAAGTTGCATCAGGATTGCGATAGCGCAAAAGTGCGGTCTCGCGAAGCGGCTCGGGCAAGGAGTCGAGCTTTCCGCTCTCCATAAGTCGCCCAATGGCTTCCATCTGCCGCGCGGCGGCGGCAACCGCCTTTTGAATATTTCTTGCCACGCAATTTGTGGCGCGGTTTTCGTTGTTGCGGATATCACTTGCGATACGTGCGTTATAAAACTCAAAAATAATGCTATGCGAGCCCATCAGGGTGACAAGATCGGCAACGGATGTGGCATCCTTAAAATAAAGTCCTACGCCCGTATTGCGCGCGATGCGGCGAGGGGGATAGCCGATAGATGCAAGATAATTGGTGACCGCCTCGGCGCTCTCCTCGCTGGGGAGAACAAACTCGAGATGATAGGATTTTTGCGGATCGTTAACCGTTCCCGAAATGAAAAACAATCCTCTCAAAAATGCCGCGCGACAGCTCTCGCACGCCGACAGGTGCAGCAATTCGTCAATATCTGCTCCATCCTCACGCAGCTGCGCCGTAAGCTTTGAGGCTGCGGGAGACGGAAGCACAAGCTGCCATTGGCGATGCCCGTGGTAGCCGATAACGTTCATCTCTGCCGTTTTGGAATAGGTTTTTTCAAATACGCCTGCGGCAAACTGCGCAACTTCCTCGCGCTTGCAGGGCAAAACAACTTGTCCTCCCATCTGCCGCATGGCACAGAGCAAAAGACCCGCACTGAGTGCACGTCTGCAACAATTCTTTTTGATTGGGAGCTCTCTCAGCTCCGCGCACACGCGCTCGGTAAAGGTCATTTTGTCACCTCTTTTTTTATTTCGTGGGAAACTTTTTGAAAAAAGTTCCCCACACCCCTCAAAAACTTTCACACAAGGATTATCCAAATAAATTCGTTAGTTTGCAAATGGACAGTCGGCGCGAGGGTAAACCTCGCTCTTGCTATCGCCAGCTCGCAGGCGCCACCGAGACCCTGCTCGCTAAGAAAGTTGTTTGCTGTGTCAAGATATTACAGGAATTTGATTTCACACTCAAGCTTCACGCCTGTTTTTTGCAATACAGTGGTTTGTATCTGCTCAATCAAGCGTTTGACGTCCTCGCAGGTGGCTCCACCAATATTGACGATGAATCCCGCGTGCTTGGTGGAGACCTGCGCGCCACCGACCGTCAGCCCTTTCAGCCCACAGTCCTCTATCAGCTTGCCTGCAAAATGCCCCTCGGGGCGCTTGAAAATACTCCCTGCATTTGGTAGCTCAAGCGGCTGTGTGATGCGTCTTTTATCCCAATAGGCTCGCATTTCTTCTGTGATCACTTTGCGGATACCCTTTTTCAATTTCAAGGTTGCCCCAAGGATCACGCGCTCGGGATGCTTTTGATAAATGCTTTCGCGGTAGTCAAAATGATGCTCACTACCCGTCAGGCTATATACTTGACCTTTTTCAAGGTCGTAATATTTGGAAGTAACACAAACGTCGCTGATAGCGCCACCGTAGGCGCCTGCGTTCATATAAACGGCACCGCCAAGCGTGCCGGGAATGCCAAATGCAAACTCCAAGCCCGAAAGGCTTTCGTCACGAACGGCAGAAGCGAGTGCCGAAAGAGGCACGCCCGCATCGGCATGAACGATATCATTCTCTATTTTGATCTTGCGGCATTTGCCCGTAAAGACGACCGCTCCGCGATACCCGTCATCCGAAAAAACGACGTTGCTGCCGTTGCCAATAACCATTGTGGGAATGCCGTTTTCACGCAAAAGCGAGAGCGTTTGGCAAAGTGCATCGCTCGAGCGCGGAAAGAGTGCGAGGTCTGCCGCGCCGCCTATGCGAAAAGAGGAATGCTTGGAGAGTGGGCAGTTTTGCTCCCATTCTACGCCAAGTGCTTGCAAATTCAAAATCAGCTGTTCCATTCCATTCCCCTCCCTTCGCAGTATCTATCTATATTATACTCGAAATCTTTGCCAAATGCAATATAAAAGAGACGAAAAAAGGATAGAAAAGTTGAATTTTCCAACAAAATAATGCGCAATCCTATTGCAAAAGCAAAAATTTTGGGTTATAATAAGATGAATAGATATATATTCGTGTAATGCGCACGCGCGAGTGCTTGCAACGAATTGGGAAAGGAAGGCTTTGCAAAATGGAACAAAACGAAAAGAAAACGATCCGCATCGGTCTTTTGGGCTTTGGCGCAATGGGCAGAACGCATACCTGGGCTGTGCAAAATCTTCCCTTCTTTTATGGGGAGCTTCCTTTTGCTTGCGAGGTTTTGGGCGTTTGCACCACAACGCAAGAAAAGAGCGAGCGCGTTGCGCGCGAGTTTGGTATGAAGATCGCCACGACCAACGAGGATGACTTGATCAATTCCCCCGAGATCGACGTGATCGACGTTTGCACACCAAACGTTTATCACTATGAAACACTGAAAAAAGCGATTGCCGCCGGCAAAAGCGTGCTTTGCGAAAAGCCCTTGTGCATCAGTGCGGAGCAAGCCGAAGAGGTCGCCGCGCTCCCCCTTAATGCGGGACAGATTTGCGGTATGGTATTCAACAACCGCTGGATCGCTCCCGTAATGCGTGCAAAGCAGCTTATTGACGAAGGTAAGCTCGGTCGCATCCTCAGCTTTGAGGGCAAGTATCTGCACAACAGTGCGGCAGACCCCAACCGCCCCGCGGGGTGGAAGCAGGATAGCACCGTTTGCGGTGGCGGCGTGCTGTTTGATCTCGGCTCTCACGTCATCGACCTGCTCGGCTTTTTGTGCGGTCCTCTTGTACAGGTTGGCGGCATGAGCCAGATCGGCTACCCCACCCGCAAGGGCAGATACGGCGAAAAATGGGAAACCAATGCCGATGAATCCTTCTATTTGACGGGCAAGACTGCGGAAGGTGCGTGCGGCACGATCACTGTTGGAAAATTGCAGGTTGGAACAAACGACGATCTTTCGTTTGAAATATACGGTGAGCGAGGCGCGCTTCGCTTCTCCTTAATGGAGCCCAATTGGCTCTACTACTATGATAACACAGCTGCCAACGCTCCTATTGGGGGCATGCGCGGCTTTACCAAAATCGAGTGCGTCGGCCGTTACCCCGACCTCACCTTCCCCTCTCCCAAGGCACCTGCAGGGTGGCTTTACGGGCACCTTGCAAGTATGCACGCTTTCCTCTCCTCTGTGGCAGAGGGCAAGCCATTCTCCCCCTCTTTTGCTGACGGACTTTACGTGCAAAAGGTAATGGAGACCGCATACGCCTCTGATGGGATCGGCGGACTGAGAATGGAGGTGCCGCCATGCTCGTAATTGGACTGACAGGTCCTACGGGTGCGGGCAAGGGCGAGGTCGCAACCATCTTTGCTCGCCACGGCATTCCCGTTATCAATGCAGATCGCGTTTATCACGAGCTGATCACGCCCCCCTCCTCTTGCTTGGAGGAGCTGAAAGAGGTCTTTGGAAAGGGCATTCTCTCCCCCGACGGCTCTCTTGACCGTCGCACCTTGGGCGGCATTGTGTTCAACGACCCCGCCGCTCGCGAGCGGCTGAACACCATTACCCACAGATACGTAATGGAAGAGGTCAAGACGCGTATGGAGCGTTTGCGTCGCGAGGGCGTGCCCGTTGTGGTGTTTGATGCTCCTCAGCTTTTTGAAGCAGGCGCGCACAAGGGCTGCACCGCGGTCATATCCGTTTTGGCTGACCGTCAGCTCAGGCTCGAGCGCATTATGGCGCGCGACGGCATTTCCCCCGAGGCGGCTATGCGCCGCATCTTGGCGCAAAAGAGCGACGATTTCTTCAAGGCGCATTCCGATTTTGTGATTGAAAACAACGGAAACGTTGAATCATTAACCCCACGGGTACATCATATCCTCAAGGAATTGGGGGTACTTTCCCGATGAAGCTGAATGCAAGAAGTCTTGCCATCATTGCCGCGATCCTCGCTCTTTCCATAGGCTTTGGATTTGCCTTTGACGGCATTGCGACCGCCATTGAAAAAAATCAATATCCCCTCTCCCCTCGCTACGCCAACGATATTCGCGAGGTTGCCGCAAAATACGGCATTCCCGAGGTGATCCTTTGGGCGACCGTGCGCACCGAAAGCGGCTTTGCCAGCAATTTGGAGGGCAAGGACGGCGGCATTGGATTGATGCAGCTTACGCCTGCCGAATTTGCAATGATACAAACCGAAATTCTCGGGGAAGCTCCCGAGGATGCGGGACGTCTTTACGATCCGCAAAAAAATCTTACCTGCGGTGCGGCATATCTCTCCCATCTTTATGAGCGCTATGGCGTTTGGGAGACCGTTTTTGCCGCCTTTGATGCAGGGACCGAAGCCGTTGATGCGTGGCTTTCCAATCCCGAATACGCCAGCGAATTTGGAACGCTTGCGAGTATTCCCAACGCAAAGACCGCTCGCTATGTGCGTGATGTGGAAAAAGCGCGCGAGCTTTACATCAAATTGTATTTTTAAGAATCGAAACATATAAAGGAGACCATTACCATGTCCGAAAACAAAAATCTTCGTTATGAAAAAAAGACCGTCTACGAATTGGCAGGTGCCAAGGTCGTAGAAGAAGCTTATGAATATGCCAAGAGTTACGTCAAATTTCTTGATGCGGCAAAGACCGAGCGCGAAGCAGTTGCAGAGAGCGTTCGCTTGGCTGAGGCTGCAGGCTACCGTGCCTGGAACTTTGGCGATGCTATCAACGTAGGCGACAAGCTCTATTATAACAACCGCGGCAAAAACATCTTTTTGTTCCGCATCGGTACCGAGAACATCAACAACGGTATCCGTATCACTGCCGCTCACATTGACTCCCCCCGTCTTGACCTCAAGCCCGTTCCGCTTTATGAGGAGCACGGAATGTCCTTCTTTAAAACACACTACTACGGTGGCGTTCGCAAGTATCAATGGCTCGCAATGCCTCTGGCTTTGCACGGCGTAGTTGTAAAGCAGGATGGCACGGTCATTGACGTTGTTGTAGGCGAGGACGATAGCGATCCCGTTATGTACATTACAGACCTGCTCCCCCACCTCGCCCGTGCGCAAGGCGGAAAGACTCTCAATGAGGTATTCCAAGCAGAAAAGCTGAACATTCTTGTTGGCAGCCGCCCCGTTGACGGCGAAGAAAAGGATGCTGTTAAGGCAGGCGTTCTCAATTATCTCAATGAAAAATACGGCATTGCCGAGGATGATTTCCTCTCTGCCGAGCTTTCTATCGTTCCCGCGGCAAAGGCTCGCGACGTTGGCTTTGACCGCTCGATGATCTGCGCTTACGGTCACGACGATCGCGTTTGCGCTTATCCTTCCCTGACCGCTATGATCGACAGCACCGACACCACCCACACCTCTATGTGTCTGCTTGTTGACAAGGAAGAGACCGGCAGCGATGGCGTTACCGGTATGCAAAGCAGCCTCATCGTTGATATGATCGCCGAGATCGCAAAGGCTCTTGGCGGCAACGAGGCAGCTGTTCGTGCAAACTCCAAGTGCCTCTCCAGCGACGTAACGGCAACCTTTGACCCCAACTATGCTGACGTTTATGAGCATCGCAACTCTTCCCTGATCGGTTGCGGCGTTTGCCTGTGCAAGTACACCGGTAGCGGTGGCAAGGGCGGTACATCCGACGCAAGTGCCGAAATGGTTGGCTGGACGCGCCGCTTCCTGAACGAAGCAGGTGTTGTATGGCAGATCAGCGAGCTCGGCAAGACCGACGTTGGCGGCGGCGGAACCGTTGCAAAGTATATGGCAAACCACAACATCGACACCATCGACATTGGTGTTGGCGTTCTCTCCATGCACGCTCCCTACGAGCTGATTGCAAAGGTCGACCTCTATGAGGCTTACCGCGCATTCCGTGCATTCTATCAATTCTAATTCGATTTCATTTTCACGTTGTGAGAAAGGAGGTCTCTGATGCTGACAAAGTTACAACAAGCCGAAGATAAATATTTGCACCTGGAGGCCTCGCTCTCCGATCCTGTAATAGCAGGTGATCCTGCGCGATGCGCGCAGATCGCAAAAGAGTATAAATCCCTGACCCCCATCATTGAAAAATACCGCGCATTCAAATCGGCACAGGCGCGCATTGACGATGCCCTCTTCCTTTTGGAGGAAGGCGACGACGAATTGCGCGCGCTGGCAACCGAGGAATTGCGCGAGGCAAAGGAGCTTGTTGAGCAGCTCAAGAGCGAGCTCACCATTATGCTGCTGCCCCGCGACCCCAACGACGAAAAGAACGTAATGGTGGAGATCCGCGCAGGCGCCGGTGGCGAAGAAGCTGCTCTGTTTGCCGCCGTTCTTTACCGTATGTATACGATGTATGCCGCAACGGCGGGCTTTCGCTGCTCGCTGCTTTCCGAGAACCCCACCGAGCTTGGCGGCTACCGTCAGCTGACCTTCCAGGTAGAGGGTGAAGGTGCGTATTCCCGTTTTAAATACGAGAGTGGCGTTCACCGCGTGCAACGCGTACCCGAAACCGAATCGCAGGGACGTATTCAAACCTCAACGGCAACGGTTGCCGTTCTCCCCGAGGCCGAAGAGGTCTCGGTTGAGATCAACCCTGCCGACCTCATTTTTGAATCCTGCAAATCAAGCGGCGCGGGCGGTCAGCACATCAACAAGACCGAGTCTGCCGTTCGTCTTACGCACAAGCCCACGGGTATTGTGGTTGAATGTCAAGAGGAGCGCAGTCAGTTCAAAAACAAGGATAAAGCCCTGCGTATGCTGCGCACCATTCTTTACGATCAAAAGCAACGCGAGCAAACCGATGCCATCGCTTCCGACCGCCGCCGTCAAGTCGGCACGGGTGATCGAAGCGAGCGCATTCGCACCTACAACTATCCGCAAGGCCGTATTACCGATCACCGCATCGGACTCACCATTCACTCCATCGACCGTTTTCTCGACGGCGACATTGGCGCAATGATCGATGCCCTTGCCACCGCAGAAACAGCCGAAAAACTGAAAAATCAAGAGAATTAACGATTTGGAGACTCCCTTGAAAACCGAACATATCAAAATTACAGACATAGCCGCGCAAGAAAATGACCTCTTTCGTGCCGCTTCGGTTTTGCGAGCGGGCGGACTCGTGGTCTTTCCCACAGAGACCGTTTACGGTCTTGGCGGTGACGCTACGCGCGACGAGGCAGCAAAAAAGATCTATGCCGCCAAGGGACGTCCCTCGGACAACCCCCTTATCATTCATATTGCAAACCCTGCCGATGCCGAGGCGTATGCCGAAACAAACGCGCTTTACTATCGGCTGTCTAAGGCGTTTATGCCGGGACCGCTCACAGTCATTCTGCCCCGCAAAAATACCATTCCAAAATCCACTACGGGTGGGCTTGACAGCGTAGCTGTGCGTTGCCCCTCGCATCCCGTAGCACATAGGCTCATCGAGCTTTGCGGTTTTCCTATCGCTGCACCGTCTGCCAATCTTTCGGGCAAGCCCTCTCCCACTTCTGCCGCTCACGTGGCAGAGGATATGGACGGGCGTGTGGATATGATCCTTGACGGCGGCGAGAGCGAGATCGGTCTTGAATCCACCATCGTTAAAATTGACGGTGACGGGCTCATCCTCTTGCGCCCCGGCGGCATTACCCGCGATGCACTCTCTCTTGTGTGCGAAAAGGTGACGATTGCCGATGCCGTGCTGCATCAGCTTGCCGAGAACGAGCGACCGCTCTCCCCGGGTATGAAATACCGTCACTACGCCCCCACCGCTCCGCTCGTGTTGCTCAAGGGCAAGGATGCGGACGTGCTGGCGTATCTCAAAGGCGAGGCACAGGCACAAAAGTGTGCAATTCTTTGCTACAACGAGGAGTGCGATCTACTCGCGGACAGCACACTCTTTCCCATTGGAAACAAAAACGATCTTGCCACGCAGGCACATCGGCTTTTTTCAGCTTTGCGAGAGGCTGATGGCAGTGATGCCGAGATCATTTATGCGCACTTGCCCCCACAGGATGGGCTCGGTCTTGCGCTTTATAACCGTTTGATCCGCGCTGCCGCGCACACCATAAAAGAAGTGTAAGGCGCGCACGCTTCCCCATACCGTTCCAAACCTAACAGAAAGGACATCACAGAATGGCAAGAAAGCAAAAGAAAGAAAAGAAAGAAATCGTTTACGCCCCCATCGTTTATCAACCGATTACCGAAACGATTGAAAAGAACTATATGCCCTACGTTATGAGCGTTATCGTTTCTCGTGCGATCCCCGAAATCGATGGACTGAAGCCCTCGCACCGCAAGCTCCTTTATACAATGTATAAAATGGGTCTGCTCACAGGCGGATTTACCAAGAGCGCGAACATTGTAGGACAAACGATGAAGCTCAACCCCCACGGCGATGCATCCATTTATGAAACGATGGTGCGCTTGACGCGCGGAAACGAAACGCTGCTGCACCCCTTGGTAGAATCCAAGGGCTCGTTTGGTAAGCAGTATTCCTCTAACACCGTTGCATCGGCATCGCGTTATACAGAGGCAAAGCTCGCTCCTATTTGCCACGAGCTTTTTGGCGGCATTGAAAAGAATGCCGTAGATATGGTAGACAACTATGACGCTACCATGAAGGAGCCTGTGCTCCTGCCCACCACCTTCCCCAACGTGCTTGTTATGCCCAATATGGGTATTGCCGTTGGTATGGCATCCAATATTTGCTCCTTTAACCTGGGCGAGATCTGCGACGGCACCATTGCTATGCTGCGCAAGTCTCGACTGCCCCTTGAAAAATTGATGGAGCTCATCAAAGCCCCCGATTTCCCCGGTGGCGGTGCCATTCTTTATGACGAAGAGGAAATGAAGCGCATCTACACCACGGGCTCGGGCTCGGTGCGTATGCGTGCGCGCTACGTTTTTGATAAAGAAAACAGCTGCATTGAGATCATCCAGATCCCCTACTCTACCACCATTGAGCTGATCATGGCAAAATTGACCACGCTCTACAAGGAAGGCAAGATCAAGGAGATCACCGACTTCCGCGATGAGATCGACCTCAACGGCTTTAAGCTCACGCTTGACGTTCGCCGCGGAACCGACCCCGATAAGCTGATGGCAAAGCTGTTTAAGCTCACTCCCCTTGAGGATAGCTTCCGTTGCAACTTTAATATCCTTATCGACTCCACACCTCGCACAATGGGTGTGCAGGAGATCTTGCGCGAGTGGATCACCTTCCGCTTGCAATGCGTTCGCCGCGAGCTGAAATTCGACCTGAAGAAGAAGAAGGACAAGCTGCACCTGTTGCTCGGTCTTGGAAAAATTCTTCTTGACATCGACAAAGCCATTCGCATCATTCGTAAGACCGAAAAAGAATCTCAGGTTGTTCCCAACTTGATGAAGGGCTTTGACATTGACGAGATTCAGGCAAACTTTATTGCTGAGATCAAATTGCGTTACCTCAACCGCGAGTACATCCTTAACCGTTTGGCAGAGATCGACGACTTGCAAAAAGAGATCGCCGATATGGAAGAAACGCTCAAGGATGAGCTCAAGCAAAAAGCACTTATTATCCAGCAGCTTACCGAGGTCAAAAAGAAATACGGTCAGCCTCGTCGCTCGCAGATCGTCTCCGCAGGTGCTATTAAGGAATACAAGGAAGAAGAACACATTGAAAACTATCCCGCGCGCTTTGTTCTCAGCCGCGAAGGGTATTTCAAAAAGATCACCTTCCGCTCGCTGCAGGGTAACGACGAGCAATCCTTCAAAGAGGATGACGAGCAGCTTTATTTGGTGGATGGTCAGAACACCGATAACTTTATCTTCCTGACCAACCAACAGCAGCTCTACCGCGCAAAGGCAGAGGACTTTGACACCACCAAGTCGTCGGCACTCGGTGACTATTTGCCCGTTAAGCTCAAGATGGATGCCGGAGAAAAGCCGATTTTGATGAACATTCAAAACAAGTACCCCGCCAAGGAAAATATCGTGCTGATATTTGAAAACGGCAAGGGCGTGCGTATTTCGGTTGCCAACTACGAAATTACGGGCAACCGCCGCAAGATCACCTCGGCATACTCCAAAAACTCCCCCGTTGTAGCAGCGTTCTATGAAAAGAGCCCGATGGAAATTATGATCACCGCCTCCGACGGACGTGCAATTCTGATCAAGTCCTCGCTCATTCCCATTATGGCAACCCGTACCTCGGGCGGAGTTACGCTGATGAGTATGAAGAAAGGCACAACGATTGTTTCTGCTACCAACGACCCCAAAAAGATCCCCGAAGATGCAAAGGGGCTCAAAAAAATAAAGATCCCCTCAACGGGCGTTCTTATAGATAAGAAATAATTTTTTGAAAGGATACATATACCATGGCTAACCAAGAAAAAAAGTCTAAAATCTCCACCCCCGCACGCATCCTCGCGCTTGTTCTTTCCATTCTGGTAGGTGGCTCTGCCCTAACGGGTATCATTTATATGCTGATCAATCTGTTTGCATAAAATGGGGAAAACAAAACTCCCACTCATCAAAAACGATGGGTGGGAGTTTTTTATTGTGAAACGGGTAATTCGTGAATCGCTCCTACATTTGTATCTATTCTACTCTCTTAGCGAGTAGGGTTAGTGGTCCCTAATCGCTCGCGACAGCAAAAGCGAGGTTTCGCCTCGCGTCGACTGTCTATCCGTACAGTTGCAATTCCATTTTGCTATTATTGTCAGAAAGTTTTTGAAGGGGTGTGGGGGAACTTTTTTCAAAAAGTTCCCCCACGTCTCCTCTTATTATTTATCAAACAAATAATCTACTTTTCCGGTGAGTAGTGCAACAACGCCGCGGTAGACGACGTCGGGGCGATCGCGGAAGGTCTTGCGCATTTGATGTGCGCGGTATTCCGAATCGACGTTGATCTTCGTTTCAAAGATGGTCTTGTCCTTTTCCTTGAGGGTTAAGACAACGTCAAAGGTATTGTCGGCGCGACGCTCGGTAGAGCAATCAATGGTGACACCGCGGCGCTGAAAATCCAAGTAGCGCAAGGCGTAGGTCATGCTTTGGTCAAGGACTGCCGGCAGAATATCCGAGCGAAGCTGCTCGGCAATCATCGTTCCCTTGCGTGTAACCGAATAAAGCGCCTCTCCGTGCTCGTCCTTGCCGTCCTCTACAATGAGGCCGCCATCGAGCATTTCGTGAAAAGCCATAGCAAAATCGAGGTACATAACGTAGTCGTTTTGCATGACGATATCGTTAATTGTAACGAAGCTGAGCGGATAATTGATGTTTCGCATAAGATACAAAACAAAAATTTTAACGGTGCTCATGCCTCCAATAGGTGATGCGGGCATATTTTTCTCCCCCTTTCAGGGCTTTTTTCTGTCAAAATCGATCTTTCTACAAAAGTATAGCATATTTTTTTGATTTTTTCAATAGTTTTGTTTGCAATTTGCAATATTTTGTGGTATGATATAAGGTAAGATATGACAAAGCTGCCCGAGCGCAGCGTTTTCCCGAAAGGAGCCCCTTTTATGTTACAAATTGCACTTCTTGGCTTTGGTGTCGTTGGTAGCGGAACCGCAGAGGTCCTCACTCAAAATCAAAAGCAGATCGCTGCTTACTGTGGCGACGAGGTCAACGTAAAATATATTCTCGATTTGCGCGAGTTCCCCGATCATCCCTTGGGAGAGCGCGTAGTGCACGACATCAAGGTCATCCTTGATGACCCCGAGGTCGTTTTGGTTGCCGAAATGATGGGCGGTGCACACCCCGCATATGACTTTACCGTTGCGGCTCTTAAGGCAGGTAAGCACGTTGTGACCTCGAACAAAGAGGTGGTTGCCACCTTTGGCGCCGAGCTTTTGGATCTGGCACGCGAAAATCACGTCTCCTATTTGTTTGAAGCCAGCGTTGGTGGTGGTATTCCGATCATTCGCCCGATGCAGACCGACCTCGCCTCTAACGCGATCCTCTCGGTCAGCGGAATTCTCAACGGCACGACCAACTTCATTCTGACAAAAATGAAGAACGAGGGCGCGGCATTTGCCGACGTGCTCAAGCTTGCACAGCAAAAGGGCTATGCCGAGGCAAACCCTGCCGCCGACGTGGAAGGTCTTGATGCCGCACGCAAGATCGTTATTCTTGCCGCTCTCGCATTTGGCAAGCTGCTTGACCCCAACAAGATTTCGACCACGGGCATTACGGGCATTACCAAGGAGCATACCGCCGTAGCGGACAAGCTTGGCGGTGCTGTTAAGCTCATTGGCCACACCGAAGAGATTAACGGACGCGTATTGGCACTTGTTTCTCCGTTCTTGGTGCTTCCCACCAACCCCATTTGCCACGTAGACGACGTTTACAACGGCATTTTGGTAAACACCGATATGCTCGGTCGCGCGCTCTTCTATGGCGCGGGTGCGGGCAAGCTCCCCACCGCAAGCGCGGTTGTGGCGGATATTCTCGACATCCTTTCGGGACGTTCCACCGACCGCCGTTTGCCCTACTGGAAGGTTGCAAGTGACGAGGATATGGCAAGCGTTTCTGCTCTTCTCTGCCGTCGCGTATACGTGTTTGAGGGCTGCCCCAGATGCGAAGCGAAAGCAAAGAGCGCGCTTGCAAGCGAGGACAGCGTTTGGATCACCGACGGCAAATTTGCCGTTATCAGCTCCAAAATGACTGCCACCGATGCCGATGCGGCAATTAAAGAAACAGGACTCTCTCCCATTCTTTCTTTGCCTGTGCTGGAATAATTATATATAAGGATAAAAACAGAAGCAGAGGTCGAAAGGTCTCTGCTTTTCGTCTGAAAATAAACAATGTTTTTTGTCACAAAAAATCGAAAAAGGGGTTTACAAACGATTGCTTTTGTGGTATACTTGATGGCAGTAAGTTCATCGGAGGTATTTTCGGGTTCCCCACGCTTCAGTTTGCAAGTCCTGCCATAAGCGACCCTTTTTCCGGTGGGCTCTTTTTTTGCAAATTGGGCAGAAGCCGAAAGACCGCGAGACTTTCAAAAAATTTTAGGAGGAGAAAAATGAAACTCATCTACAATGTAAAGGACAAGCCAAAGTTTGGTCAGGTCCTCATCTTCGCTTTCCAACAGCTGCTTGCCATTATGGCGGCAACCATCGTTGTTCCCGTTATTGTCGGTCACGGAATGTCGCAAACTGCGGCTCTGTTTGGTGCAGGTGTCGGCACGCTCGTTTATCTGCTCTTTACAAAGTTTAAGAGCCCTGTATTCCTTGGTTCTTCCTTTGCTTTCCTTGGCCCTATGGCTGCTGCATTTGCAGGCGCAACCTCGCTGGCTGCAGGCTACGTTGGCTTGATCATGGGTGCTATTATGGCAGGTCTTGTTTACGTAGTAATCGCTATCGTTATTAAGCTCGTTGGCGTAAAGTGGATCAACAAGCTGATGCCTCCCGTTGTTATCGGCCCCACAGTTGCCCTGATCGGTCTTTCCCTTGCAGGCGCTGCCGTTAACGACCTCAACAAGGCTCCCGCAGGCGGCTCCAGCTACGTTGCCATTATTTGCGGACTTGTAACCCTTGCAGTTGTAATGCTCTGCTCGGTATTTGGCAAGAAGACGATTAAGATGATCCCCTTTATCATTGGTATCCTTGCAGGCTACCTCACCGCTACTATCTTTACTCTCATTGGTATGGCAAGCGGCAATGAGGCTCTCCTCGTTATCGACTTTAGCGCATTTGCAAATATGAAGTGGGTTCCTGATTTCACCTTTGTAACCGCTTTCAAGGGCTTGGGTGATATTACCGGCTCCTATGTTGCAACCGTTGCTGTTGCATACATTCCCGTTGCATTCGTTGTTTTTGCAGAACACGTTGCAGACCATAAAAACCTCTCCTCCATTATCGAATCCGATCTTCTCGAAGAACCCGGTCTGCACCGCACCCTGCTTGGTGACGGCGTAGGCTCGATGGCAGGTGCATTCTTCGGCGGATGCCCCAACACCACCTACGGTGAGTCGGTTGGTTGCGTAGCGATTTCGGGTAATGCTTCTGTTGTAACCATTATTACAACCGCTATTATGGCAATCGTTATCTCCTTCTTTGCTCCCTTTGCAGCATTCCTTTCCACCATTCCCAACTGCGTAATGGGCGGCGTTTGCATTGCTCTTTACGGCTTTATCGCAGTTTCGGGTCTGAAGATGATCCAGCAGGTTGACCTTGGCGACAACAGAAACCTCTTTGTTGTTTCCGCAATCCTCATCCCCGGCATTGGCGGTCTCTCCCTTACCTTTGGCAAGGTTACCATCACCACCATTGCTTGCGCGCTGATCCTTGGTATTCTCGCAAACACAATGCTCTCCAAAAAAGGCAAAAAGGATGCCGAATAATTAACAAACAGTTGAGCCGAACACCGCGCGTGTTCGGCTCTTTTTATTGACAGAACAGAAAAACCGTGCTATAATAAACGTATAGCAAATCCTTAGCCAAAGGTCTGTGGGAGGAATACTATGAAAAAATATGATGTAATCGTTATCGGCGGTGGCTTTGCAGGAACAGCTGCGGCTCTTGCGGCTGCAAGAGAGGGTGCCTCGGTTTTGTTAGTGGAAAAAGGAAACTGTTTGGGCGGCGCTGCCGTGCATTCGCTTGTGAATCCCTTTATGTCGATGACAACCAGAATAAACGGCGTTTCTACCTTTCTCTATCGCGGAATTTTTGGAACGATATACCGCAAGCTCCAGGAATGCAATGCCATGTCCGGCAGGGCTTTTCTTGAGGAAGAACTCAAACGCATTCTGAGTGATATGGTCTGCCGCGCGGGGATCGATCTGCTTTTCCACGCGTATATTTGCTCTGTGGAAAAGGATGGCGAGACGGTGCGCTCTGTTTCGGTTGCTACCAAGGGCGGTATTATGAAGCTTGAAGCGAATTATTATATTGACGCTACGGGAGATGCACAAGTGGCATTTCTTTCGGGTTGCCCCACCGTTCTCGGCCGTGAGCCCGATCATCTGTGCCAGCCTATGACGCTTTGCTTCCGCGTGGGAAACGTTGACGTGGAACGCTTTTACGAAAGCAAGGAACGCATGAACGAAATTCACAAGCAAGCGTTGCACAACGGAGAGCTCATCAACCCAAGAGAAAATATCCTTGTTTTCAAAACGCCCATTCCCAACGTGCTTCACTTTAACACCACGAGAGTGATAAAATTAGACCCCACCTCGCCCGAGGAAGTAACAAAGGCAGAGCTGATTGCCAGAGAGCAGGTCTATGAGATATACGACTTTATGAAAAAGCACGCCGACGGACTTGAGGACAGCTTTTTGATGATGACCGCTGCAGAAATTGGCGTGCGCGAAAGCCGAATGATCGTAGGCGATTACGTTTTGACAGAAAGCGACTGCAGAGCGTTTACCATATTTGATGATGCGGTATGCGCTTGCAATTACGATATTGACATTCACAACCCCGAAGGAACGGGAACGAGCCACTATTATTTCCCCGAAGGAAAATGGTATACCATTCCCTATCGCAGCCTGATTCCGCAAAAGGCGGCTAATTTGCTGGTTGCGGGAAGATGTATTTCTTCCGATCACGGTGCGCAGGCATCCTACCGCATTATGCCAAGCGTTTGTTGCATTGGAGAAGCAGCCGGTGTAGCTATCGGTTTAGCCGCAAAAGCCAATCGCCCTGTTCGAGCCGTTGACGTAGCCGAGCTACAAACTGTTTTGCAGGCGAATGGTGCTTTTATTGGAAAATAATAACCAAAGAAAAGGAGACTTAATATGATACGAGAAAATATGTTCCGCATCAACTTGGACGATGAGGTGAATGCGATCGAGAACCAATCCCTGATATTGCGCCGCGAAAGTGTAGCTCTTGCCGAAAAAAGGAAAGAGCTTGATAAGGATTTTGAAAAAGCAATTCATAAGAGTATTAACAAGGGCGTTGGGAAAATGCTGTTGCGCTCACTTGTACCGCTCATTATGCTTGTGATCGGCATGATCATGGTATCGCAAACGATTAAGCGCTTCGAAGCCACTGGGGCGATTCCCCCCGTTTTGGCGATTGCTGCGGGTGCATTTATTGTGGCAAGCTTGATTCTGTTTTACATCAACCGCAAAAAAGAAAAGGCAGAAGAAAACGAGGACAATGACGAGCCCGATGAGGCGCTGGACAGCGTTGACGGTGCTTACGAACCTTTAACAAGCAAGTCAAGCAAGAATTACGTGTTCCTTTTGATGCTGTAGAAGTCGAGGTGTTTACCACGATGCTCTCCAAGGACTTTGACAAGAAAAGACGTTTTGCCTACACAAACGATACCCCCACCGCCTTTTTAGAGGATGGAAAGCTTTGCTTTTGGTACAACGGCGCCGTTGTTGGCTTCCCTATGAGCGAGATTGAAGCGCTGGTAAAGGTGAACGACTCCATCACCTTTGACTCTTGGATGGCAGACGACCCCTACGACGGTCTCAAATATGCCAAATACGGCATTACAATGGAAGAGGTTGACTACGAGGAGTACTACACAATGAATGGCTACTATTCCCTGCGTTTTACGCACGAGGGCGAGCCCTTAGAGCTGCTCTTCCCCCTCTTTGATGCCGAAAAGCTGCTCGCATTGCTTGATTGCGAAATTGTTGAAGAATAAGCAAAAAAGGAAGCCTAAAATTTAGGCTTCCTTTTTGTTTTACTCTTCGCTTAATACGTATTTGAGGGCATTTTGAATGTGAAGGTCCCACCACTTCCAGGAGTGGTTTCCCTCGGATACCTTCAGGACGTGCGGCACGTCAAGGCTTGAAAGGTGCTTATCGAACAAATAGTTCATATCGACCAAGAAATCCTCGGTTCCGCACCACAAATACAGCTTGGGGAATGCTCTTCCCTCTTTTTTATTCCGCTCGGCAAGCGCAAACAGATCGTGCTCGCTGCCTGCAAGCTCCAACGCCTTGTCAATGTCAAAGCCAAAAATGCTTCTCCACTCGTTGAGATTGTAGTTTCTTCCCACTCTGGTAACGTCGAAAGAGCCCGAAAGCGAGATACAAGCACCATACTGCTCGGGGCAAGAAAGTGCCAGCTTAACAGCACCGTAGCCACCCATAGAAAGTCCGCCAACAATATTGTCCTCGCGTTTTTCGCTCATCCCCTTGAACAGCTTGCGGCAGACCTCGGGGAGCTCCTTTGCAACGTAATTGAAATAATTTGCATCATAGGCGGTGTTAGTATACCAGCTTCTATCTACGTTTGGCATCACAACGGCAATACCAAAATCGTTGGCGTAGCGCTCGATCGAACTATTTCGCATCCATGCCGAATGGTCATCGGTCAGTCCGTGCAAAAGCCAGAGCGTTTTATAGGACTCGTTGGTGTCTCTGAACTGCTCGGGAATGATAACATTTGCGCGAACCTGTCTGCCAAGCTCTCGCGAGTAAAAGTTTAGTTCTAAAAACATTTTGATAGCCTCCTACCAATAAATTAGATTTTTTCTGTTCTGCCAACCTTGGCATCGGGCGAGATCTCAACCGTTTCGCTATACTGTACCAGCTCAATGTTGCATCCTCGCTCAATGGCAACGATACGCCCTGTTACACGAGGGCAGCTAACGCCTTCCAATGCAATCTCGTCACCTTCAATAGAGGTGGCTACCGACACGCCCGCGCTCGCGCGCCTTGCGAGGGCGGAAAACAGAGGAAGCTTAATAACCGCTTTAAACGGTTCTCTTGGGAAAATGACGATCTTGCTACCGCCAATACTGCCGATCTCCATTTCTCGCTCAAATTTGATCTCAATATCCTCGGCGTTGAGAAGCCCCTCACAGTTGAGGATGCCGTCTACCTTGACCTTTTCGCCTTCAACGTCACCACCGACCTTCAGCGCACCCGCAATGGAAAGCAGATTTCCTTTGACGCTCCCCTTGCATTTTGTGCTTCCCGAACAAGAAAACTTTTCCTCAGCCACAAGATTGCCACCGCAGGAAAAAGAGCCTGACACACCGATGTAATTTGCCTTGACATCACCCGAGAACGAGGATGCTCCCGACACCTTAAAGGTATCGGAGCATTCTATATGCTCCCCATGGCTTGCTCCTGACGAAGAAAAGGACTCGCAGCGCACCTTTCCCAAAAGACGTCCACTGCCGCTGACAGATACTTTGTTATATTCTCCTGCGGGAACGCTGCCGCTTCCCGAGATTCTCATATCCATATTGCCGCTCATTGTTTACCTCCCAAAATTTCGTTTGTAATATCTCTCTGTGCACCCTCGCCATTATCAACAATAATCGCTTTGATATCACTCAAATAAAAGGTCTTACGTCCAAAAGCCGTATCAAGGATGATGGTCGCGTTCTTTTTAGATTCGCTTGAAAAATGCTTTGAAAGCTCCTCAAGCGAGGTGTCATCCTTTTGCTTTTGAATCAATTCCATCCGCTCGCAGATCAGCTTGCGCGGAAAAAAGGTCTCCTGCCCCGTAACGGTTGATTTTTTGATGAACCAATCCTCGGGGATAAGCCCCTTTCGCTTCCAACGGTAAAGCGCACCGTAGGATATGCCGTAGAGCTCCAAAAGCTCCTTTTTAGAGATCAATTCCTGCTCCAAGTGCTTTCCACTCCTTTCTCGTAACATTGTTACGGCATTATTATAGCATAACATTGTTACGCTGTCAAGTGCTTTTTTGAATTTTTTTAAAAATGCAACCAAAAAGCCAAATAAAACACAAAATCCGCCGATTTTTCGGCGGATTTCGATATCTTAAAACGAAAACTGTATTTTTACGTTGGATTTTGTTCTGCACTAAAACAAAGCAAACCTCGATTCTTATTCTTCGGGTGTTCTCGGGTAAAGCTCCATATCAAACAGATAGTAGTTTTCCACCTTTTGGTTGTAAGCCAAGAGCTCATCATCGGTTACAAGACAAGAATAAAAGGGATATTCCATATAGTGCGGGCAAGCATCCCAATGGTACCACGCGGGGGCATCGGTCGTTCCCATATTCACAAGCAGCCAATAGTGTGTGCCCGGGCGCGCGTTCTGCGTACGCTGAACCGTAATCGTTTCCACACCGCAGCGGTTAAAATAAGCCCGCGCAACTGCATAATATGTAAAGCAATCCCCTTCCCTATCGGTCAAGGCGCGGTAGGCCTCGGCGATCCAGTCGGTTTTATCGGAATCGCTTACAAAGGTGGTGTTTGCCTTGATGTGGTCATAGAGGAACTCTGCAAGCTCCTTTTTGCTCATTTCGTCCATGCCGTGCCTTTGTATGTTTTGGTCTACCAGCTCATATAAGACCTCGGGGTCTACCTTGGGCCTTTTCAGTACGGTCACCGTTATTTTTTCTTCCTTTATATTACCGTCGGCATCGGTAGCAATATAGATCGCCTCATACACACCGGGGGTGTTGATCTTAACGGCGTTCGCATTCACCTCAAAGGAGATCTCTTTGCCGGTGCAATCATACGCCGTAACGCCTTGGCGGTAGGCAATGCCGTCCCCTTCGGTGATCTCAATATCGTGAATGCCAATAAAATATGGGGGCTCTGTCAGCTTTGGGGCGTTGCTTGGTCTTACAAGAAAATAGATCAATATTCCAATGCCGATCAATAACGCAATAGCGACGGGAAGGATCCATTTTAGCAGCTTTGCCCTTTTTGCGCGCGGGTTGTGCGCATCTTCCTCGGAGGGCTCGGAAAGCACCAGAGATTTTAAAATAGATGACGGATCTTTCATAGCATCCTCCTCATTGCGTTTTGCCCCGCCGCGGGGGAATTTTATTATAGCACATTTTGAGCGCCTTTACAATAGGAATTGAAAAAGAATTTAACCACAGATAAATTTTACTTATTGGAAAGTAATTTTGGAGGGACTCCCCCCCTTGTTTTTCGGTAGCCAAAACCGGCAGGCAATTGCCACAGGGGCGGGACAGTTGAACATATTTCGCTTCGCTCGATATGTTCTGCCTGCCCATTTCCGTAGCAAAAAGAAAAGGTAGGCGACTGCCTACCTTTTCTTTTTGTGAGTAAATACCTATTTTAATACAATTTGCGTACACCCCTTGAAAAGTGCGTACAGTTCATTCAAAATGCGTACAGTAGTATTAGCACTCAATAATCTTTAATATTAATTTTTAATCACTCCAAATAACAATTTTTCTTGCTATATCATCACATTTATCATTAAGCATTTTTAATTCAAGAAGTACCTCTATTAATAATTCTTTTTCAGAAAGCGAATTTAAGTGTGCTCTGGTTTCTTGCTCGTAATATTTATTTCTGTTAATCATTCGTTTAAACATAGTGTCTCCTTTTAAAAACAGTCCTTGAATTTAGGTAACTGATCAACTAAATCTTTTATTTCAGAATCTTTTACGTCCACATCAACAAAAATTACAAGGCTATAATAATCATTATTTCTAAAGTCTTTTAGTCCACCTAATTCATTACAAATATAACAATTTTCTGCGGCAACCTCATTCGCTATTCTCTTGTTGTAATCAATAGCAAATTTCAATATATCTTTTGCCCTATGCTGATATTTGTCCAAATGTTGCAAAGAATATCTTAAACAATTATTGATTATGGGGTTGATAGAATAATACGTAATATAATCAACTTTTTTCTCTCTTTTTTGCTTGCTACTTAATTCATGACGATATGGTTTTATTTCAAACATTGAATTGAACAGGTGATCGTGGTCTAACAATATTTCCAAATAATCAGTGTTATAAAAAATGCTGTCATTACCGCCATAATGTCCGTTTGTGAAAAACATATTATATGAATCATAAATGTCATTAAATAAATCGGGGTCATCCATGCTTGCAACAAGACGTGCAAATTCTATGGCATTGTGAAAGTTAATCCAAGTTACACCTTTTCTTTTGTTAAAATCAAAGTTATTATAATACCATTTTAATTTAATCCCGTACTCGTCATGAAGGTAACGAACACCATTAACAGCACGATATTCAACAACATAATCAAGAAATGTTTTCCCAAATTCATCTGTTTCTGAGATAATCGATTTTCCGTCCTTTGTAAGCAATAAATCGAATTCTTCTTTATACAGTTTTGCATCATCTATATATGCGTAATATCTAAAACCTTTGTTGAAAGGAACGTTATCTTTTTCAACAGGCAATTTAAATGAATTTTCATCTAACAATCTTGCTAATGAAACACCGAATACCTTTTCGAGCGGAATAATAAATTCATACTTAAGCGGTCTTTCGCCTTTTAACATTTTAGAGAAGTTTGATTTTTCTCTCTCGGCAAACGCATATGCTTGCTGACCTTTAATACCAAGCTCATGTGCTAGATCAACCAACAAATGACTGTACATTCTAATACCTTTTTGCTTCATATAGTGATCAATATTGTTTTTTAAGTTTGTCATATGTAGATCCTCCAAATGTTGTTGTGCTATTATTATAACATAACTTTTCTGATTTGTGTAGTCATATACGACAACTTTCGTGGTCTTTTTTGACTTTCTGCATTTTTCAGTAAAATACAATAAAGTCAAATATGACTACTCTTGCATTTCGTTTGTTAACTACCATTTGTCCCGTTGATAGTCCTTTCGTTCCGTAGTTATTATATATAAGGAAAAAGAGCCTTGCAAAAGTGCAGTTAAACACTCCTACAAGGCTCTGCTGTTTACTTACAGAAAGGAAAGAACTCCCTATATGCAAAGAAAAAAGGTTCAATACTATTGTATCAAACCTTTGCTTTTCTTATGGTGCGGGAAACGGGACTTGAACCCGTACGGTGTGAACCACACGCCCCTCAAACGTGCGCGTCTGCCAGTTCCGCCACTCCCGCGTGTGCGTCTTGCACGCAACATACTATATTATACACGATTTTTTTGAAATGTCAAGTCTTTTTTCAAAAAAAATGAAAATTTTTTATAAAAAACTTTAACAAAAAGTCTTGACAAAACAATCTCCATCGTGTATAATATAGAGGTCGTCAACAGACGGCGCAATATTTGCGGGTATGTGCGGAAAAACTCCGCCACACCCACTCATTAACATTCGCGGGTATGGCGGAATTGGCAGACGCGCTAGATTCAGGTTCTAGTGGGGGCAACTTCGTGGAGGTTCAAGTCCTCTTACCCGCACCAACAGAAGAGCGAGATGCATAAGCATCTCGTTTTTTTGTTGGTGTAGGTAATTGGGTTCGCAGAATCCCACTGTATTTTGCTTGCAAAATGCCATAGTGCCGAAGTGTTTATCAGCTTTAGCCAAACATTGGCGGCGTTTTTGGAGCTGTTCAAGTCCTCTTACACGCGATTCTCTTTCTTCATTTTTTATCATTCTATTGACAAATTCTTTCATTCATATTATAATGTTACCGTAGAAACAAAAGCTATAAGAATCTTACAGGAGTTACATCACCGATGAAAAAAAGGGACTTTAAAAACCATATACTTGATATTCTATGTGCTATAACGGCAGGCGTTATCGTTGGTACTGCATATCACTTTTTTCAAAACAGTAACGGCTTTGCTCCCGGCGGTGTTGGCGGTCTTGCAACCATCACCCACCATTTGCTGCAGGATAGAGTCAGCTGGTCTGTTTTAATGATCGCCTTTAACTTGCCCATCTTTGTTTTGGTCAGTGCTTTTATCAACAAAAAGCTGGGTGTAATTTTGAGCTTATATATGGTTGTGCAATCCTTTATTCCGCGTCTTTACGAGCTACTCGGATGGATGCCTTACTGCTTGGCAAATAATGAGGAAGATTTTAACATTGTTTTTGCTTGCATTGCCACAGGCGTTATTTCGGGATTTGGCTTCTCCTTAATGCTCAGGCGCTTTGGCGCCAGCGGCGGTACGTATGGAATTTCTGCGCTGATAAAAAAGATGAAACCCGAAATGAATATCGCATACGTTTCCTTTATTATGGATACGAGTGTTGTGTTGATTGCATTCTTTGTGTATGGAATGAGAATAACCCCCGTTATTTGTACCCTTTGCAACCTGTTTATTGCAAACGTTATCGTCGATCACGGTTTGAGTGGCATTAAAAACGGTTACAAATTTGAAATTATTACTACTCACCCCGAACAGATTGCCGAAGAGTTAATGACTCGCTTGCACCGCGGAGTTACCGAAATGCAAGTGCACGGAATGTATTCGAACACCGACAAATATATGCTTGTTTGCATCATCAACAAGCGCCAGATCGGCGAGATGATGAAGATCATTAAAAAATACCCCGATACCTTTGCAAGCTTTGAAAAGGTAAACGAGGTGTTTGGAAATTTTAAAAGGCGGATCTAAATTTTAAAGCTTTCATAACGAGGTAAACACTATGTTCTTCTTCAAAAAGAAATATCCCGCGGCGGCGAAATACAAGGTAAAGGATTTTGTCAATTTTTATCATCGGGGTGAGATGCGCTTTGCGTGGATCTACGATGCCGAGGTCGACAAATCGGGCGCGGTCTTTTATACGATGCAGGTTGGCGGTCAATGCCCTGCTCTTATCTATAACGTTCCCGAGAGCGACATTATCGGGCTGAAAAAGGATTGATGATATTTTTGTTAAAGGCTTGACAATCGCTCCCTTCGGGAGTATAATAGAAGTATAAAAACACCACAAAGGAGACTTATATTATGAGCAGCTTTGAAAATTTACGCATTGTGGATAACTTTTATCAGACGTCTCTGTTCTTCCCGATGCCCACCGTTGTTATCAGCACCCTGTGCGAGGATGGCACCACAAACCTTGGTCCCTACTCCCTGATCCAACCTTACTACGTAGCAGGCAAGGACTATTATGCAATGCTTCTTTCCTGCCGCAACTCTTCCAACACCGCGCAAAACATTCTGCGCACCGGCAAATGCGCCATCAACTTTATTGATGACAATCCCAAAACCTTTAAAGAGGCAGTTAAGCTTTCTTGGCCGGGTGACAAGCCCTCCGAAAAGATGCCCAAGTGCAAGTTCCGTTTGGAGAAGAGCTTGATTGAGGAAGAAACCGGTGAGGCTCGCCCGATGGTAATGACCGATGCGATCGAGGTTATTGAATGTACATGGGTTCGCGAGCTGGACGGCGCCGACAAGGATATGCCCGGTGAGCTCAACGGCTATGAGGGCCCTTATCACGATTTTAACGGCATTACTTCCAAATTTGGCGCACACTTCATTCTTAAGATCGACAAGATTTTGATGAAGAAAAAGTACAGCGATGCCATCATCAACGGTGTAAAGGCAAAGGACTTCCCCGCTCTGCCCGTTGACTACGGTTACAGAGATAGCAAGAACTTCTGGTTCCATCGCAAAACACGCATGAGAGCCGAGCTTTTGCAGGTGCGTCAGGCATCTCTCGAGTCTGTTCGCTACGCGGCTGACCGCGCAGACGACACCGTAAAATTTACCGATGAGGCTCTGATGACCATTCTCGGTGTGCCGCGCGTATTCCTCTCTGTTGTTCTCAAGGGCTGCGTTGCCTGGGCAAAGGAAAACGGCGTTACGCTTGTTACTGCCGAGCATATGAAGATCATTAACGACAAGAGATCAAAAGAAAAGAATAAAAAGTAAGCAAATAAAAAGCACGCCCAACCGAAAGCGGTTGGGCGTGCTTTTTCTATCCGTTACACTTGGTTATTCTTGGCGCGATATTTTTCATCGGCGCAGGACTTTCCAAAATACATCAGCTCCCAAACTGCGGGGTCGCTGACACATTCAACGATTTTTCCATTTTCTATCTTTTCAATGGTTGCCGTACCTTCAAAGCGCAAATATCCTCCGTCAAAGCCAATAAGCTTGGCAAGGACGCCGAGCGGTTTAGGGAGAACGTCAACAAAGCAGGTCTTGTTGATGTCGCCGTGGCGGTGGTATGTGATGCGATATTCCTCACCTTTTTCGGTGGTGTACTCATAAATGACCTTGTTGTAAACAGGCTTGCCCGTTTGCTCGTCGATATAGCGATCCTCGGGCTTGAATTTGAGGGTATGGTTGGAGTTATCCCCTAAGATCTCGCCGCCTTTGGCAATCATAAAAACGTCGTGATCCTTATATCCGTACTTCTCTCCTGCGGTGATCCAAGAAGAAATGACCTTGTAGTCCCCAATCTTTGCTCTGCCCCAATACCAATGGTGCATGAGACTCAGCATAGAGATATTGCCCCAGTTGTGGTCGTGGTAGCCCGAGCCCTCAAGGTGGAGTTCCTTACCCCCGTCATAGATGATGTCAGCAACTGCTTTACCTTCGGGAATGGCGGGAAGCCAAGCAAAATAGTGCTCCTCGTTATCACCAAAGAAGATGCTTCCCGTTTGCGAACGCCACGCGGGAATGGTTCCGTCAAGCGAAAGCTTTGCCGACATGGTTTTACCCTTGAACACAACGTCATAGTGCTTCAAGTTACCCTTGCACCAACAGTCGCCAACGCGAACGTCGCATTGTTCTTTGGCGTAATGACTTTCGGCAAGCGTTGCGCTAACCTCTTCGGAGAACTTTGTTCCGTCTGGGAGCGTTAACTCCATAGTAGACATCGGCTGAATAGGTCCGTTTACGCTGATTGGATTTTTGGAAAACAGAAAGATAACAAGAATGGTGCCATCGGGATAATGAGAATCGTAATACCACCACTCATAAGTACCCTTTGAACCGTCAACGCGCGCGCCGTCTTCCCAAAGCTCTACGCGGTCGCGTGTCAGTCCCATTTTTTGATAATGCAGATCATCATCGGGATGAATCGAATTTTGAATTTTCTTCATATAGTATTCCTCTTTATTCAAGTGAAATCAAAATTGCGCGGCAGGGTGCCCCATCACTGCCCGCCAGCGAGATAGGTGCGGCAGAAAGCAGATAAACGCCCGTGGGAACATCTCCCAAGCGAATGCCCTCAAGGAGCACGACCTCGCGAGATAGGAGCGTAAGATGCACCTGCATTGGGGCATCCTCGGGCCCTACGGTTTGCGATTCGTTGCCCAAAAGGTCGATTTCAGCCTCGGCAAAAACGCGTGCGGCTTCCTCACTCACAATCACCTTGCCACCCAAAAGGATGCGCTTGGCGGCATTGGGATCGGCTTTTTGCGCTTCGCTGAGAATGCGTCTTGCATCTGCGGCACCAAGCAAGCCGTCCTCTTGCGTAACGTACGCCCAGCCAACCGTTTTGGAAAGCGGGAGTTGCTCCACCGTTTTGCCATTCTTGATAAAATGATAAGGTGCGTCGATATGTGTGCCGTTGTGCGCGCAAAGCGAGAGCGCGGTCAGGTTATAGAGTGCGCCGTCTTCCATAGAGGAAAGCCGCTCCCGCTTGGGTGCGGGATCTCCCGGAAAGACGATGCAACTAAAAAGCTCTTGTGAAATATCGTAAATTTTCATAACAACTCCAAAAATTGTTTTTCAAAAATGCGCCACCGAACGGTGGCGCATTTAACTGTTTGTTAGCTTTTAATTAGTATACGGGAACGACCTCGTAGGGGTTTAAATATGCATTTTCAGCCGCTCTCTTGAGAGATTTGAGATTGGGTTTGGCAAATGCGATATCCTGTTGAGACGTGCAGGTGATATCATCCAAGCTCAATCCGGTCAACGTTCTAAGCCAAACCAAGGACGTTGCCAATCTCATATAGGTTTGCAGGTGGTATCCGTCGGTGGTGATGTATTCTTTTTCAACAAATTCGCTATCCGCATCATTGCCGCGATAGTTTTGCACCGTTGTACCTGCAGGAATAATGCCTGCAAAGCTTCCGCTTGCCATAATGTGGTTTTTGGAAAGATCTACAATGGCGTTATACATCGTCATCTGATCCTTGTTGTAGTTGGCAAAGCCTGAGTGCGTTGTGAACTGAGAATATGCCCACGTCATGTGCCAATAGAGCTTTGCGTTGGGGTTGGTCTTGTTGGCATTGACATAGTCAACGAGATTTTGCAAATTGTTCAAGGAACTCGGCAAGCCGCTTTGGGGGCTGCCCTGCTGCATGGTAATGATATCCCAATCGTAAAGGGTGAGCGCGTACTTGAGCGTTTTGGTGGATTGCGATGCCCAGCCATTGCCAAGATTGAGGTCGAAGCGCTCATAGTTAGCGCCCGACTGTGCGCGGTCCCAATGCCCGTCAACGGTGCAACCGCCAACGTAGAGCTTACCAACAACGATCTCTTCAATGCCAAGCTCCTTGGCAAGTGCGGGCAGATATTGCAGGGTATTATCACTAAAGCTGTTGCCAATAGCCAAAATCTTAATGGATTTAACTGCAGGAAGGATCTCCTCTTGCCAGCCGCCGCAATTGCCGCATACGTTTGCAATTTTGCCGTCGGCCTTTGTGGTGACCTGCTCAAGAACGATACGGCTTGTGAATACGTGCTTGCAAGCAGGCTCCAACTGAGGGGATTTTTCCTCGGTGGTCGTTTCTTCGGGGGTGGTTGCCTCAGGAGTCGTTTCCTCGGGCGTGGTATCCTCGGGAGTAGTGACTTCAGGAGTGGTTACTTCGGGAGTGATCTCCTCAGGCTCGGTCTCTTCAGGGGTTTTGCCTGCACCGCAAGCAGAAATCAGGAGAACCGTTGCCAACAAAAAGGCGACAAAAGAAATGTAGCGTTTCATCGTCTACTCCATTAGTCCATGTGATATACGGAATCGGTGGTTTCGTAGGGCTTGAGGTATGCGTTGTTTACGGATTCCTTAATAACACCCAAGTGCGGACGAGCGTGATCGAATACAGGATCGCTCAGTTCAAGGCCGTTGACGTCATAGCCGGTGATACTCTTAAAGAGCATAACTGCCGCCAGAACCTTGCCGGTGGTGGAAAGGAACTCGGAATCGCGGGTGAGGCCGTCGCTCCAGTAAGACTCGCGCATGTTTTGCACTGCGGTGCCTACGGGAATAACGCCATCCTTATTTGCGTTGGCAGCTACCTTGGAAAGGTTGGAGCAGGTGATGACCTTGCTCTTAACGGTGCTGTTGATGTCCGCATACATTTTTTGTTGGTCGGTGCCGTAAGCCTTAAAGCCGTTGAACAAATTGTTGCGGTCGTTGACCTCGTAAGCCCAGGTTTGCATAAACAGATGCTTTACGTCACGGTTTTTGGAAACGGTTGCGAGCAGGTTGGATCTGAGCAGCAACGACAAAGCGCCGTAGGTGTTGCTCAAGCCACTGTTTGCAATGCTTTGGTTGACAATGCAATAATCCCATGCTTCGGATTGCAAAACGTCCAATCTTTTTGCATTTGTGCTAACGGTTACCCAACCGTTGCCGGTGTTTTCGATGTGGGTATAAGAGGTACCCGTGCTGTTGTGCGAGTTGAGGTCTCCGTTGCAGTAAAGAACGGTGAGCTTGAGCTCAATGCCTGCCTCTTTTGCGATTTGCGGGAAGAACTGCCAAGCGTCTCTTGCGCTTGCATCGCCAATAGCAACGATTTTAAGCGACTTAATGCTGCCGTACTCGGTAACCTCGCCGGTGAAGGGGGGGAGAACGATGCTGGGGTCTTCCCAAGGCCAAATGCGAGCGGCGGATTCATTGGTGTTGTTCAGGTCTTTCATATCTGCGTTATAGTTGTTTCCTTTCTCGAGATTTGTAGGGATAGATTCCTCAGGTGTCGGGGCAACGCCGGGCATGGCGCAAGCACTCATCAACATAGCAAGTGCGAGAACCAGCAAAACGATGGTGGTTTTCTTCATAGGAGCTCCTCCGTTTAATAAAATAAGTAGGCGTGATGTACCTTTAGGTACATCTTACCACAAAAACTGCTTTTTGTCAATAATTCTGGCAAGAGTTTATATATTGTTAATATTTTTTTGCCGAATGCGAGAAAGCTGTTGCATTTTTCATTTATCTGTGCTAAAATATAGGCAGATAAAGAAAGTTGGTGAAAATTTGAAGCTCCTGTTTTTTGATATGGAATTTGCAAACGGAAAAATTCCCGGCTCGGTGTTCTCTTTTGGCTACGTAATGACCGACGAGGAATTCAATATTCTCTCCGGCCCTACCGATATTTGCATCAATCCCGATTGTGAATGGAACGAGTACGTTGCCAAAAACATTCTTGCCTATCCAATGGAATCGATTGAAACGAGTCCCCTCTTCCCCGAGAAGCATGAAGAGATCCAGGCGCTGTTTGCCGAGGCAGATATGGCTGTGGGATTTTCGGTAAGCAATGACGTTACGGCTCTGCGACGCGCGTGTGAGCGATACGAGCTTGCCCCGATATCCTACTTTTGGTTTGATATGGAAAGGCTTTGCCGCAAGCAGACCAAGCACCGCGAGGCGCACGGTCTTGCGGGATACGTGACCGCTTGGTGCGGAGAGGCACCCGAAAATCAACACCGCAGTGATGGAGACGCCCTTGCCACAATGCACCTGATGCGCGCCGTTTGCCGCGATGCACACGTGGATGCCGAAATGCTGACTGTCGCCTACCCCGAGTGTTGCGGTGATACCACCGTTCAAAACCAACCAAAAAGGAAGAGAAACGGGCACACGGGCAGCAAAAACGGCAACAGAAGACGCCGCCCGAGACACAGAAAAAAGAACCCTGCAACCGCAACGAATGCCCCCTTGAAAGGAGAAGCACAATGAAATATTTGATTGTTATTGATATGCAAAACGATTTTATTGACGGCGCGCTCGGCACCCCCGAGGCGGTGGCAATTCTGCCTTACGTCAAAGAGAAGATCGAAAATTTTGATGGCAAGGTCCTCTTCACAAGAGACACGCACACGCCCGATTATCTTTCCACCCAAGAGGGTCACAACCTGCCCGTTGAGCATTGCATCAAAGGGACAAACGGTTGGCAAATTCACCCCACGCTTGAGCCTTTGCGCAAGACAGACGCCATCGACAAGCCCACCTTTGGCTCAACCGCGTTGATGGAATTCTTGAAAGAAGAAAAAGACGTAGAATCTCTGGAGTTCATCGGTCTTTGCACCGACATCTGCGTCATTTCCAACGCCATGCTCGCAAAGGCAAACTTCCTTGAGATCCCCGTAACAGTCGACGCAAAATGCTGCGCAGGCGTCACCCCCCAAAGCCACAAAAACGCCCTTGAAGCAATGAAGATGTGTCAAATTAAGGTTGTGAATGAATAGTAAAAATAAGCATCTGCAAATGTAGGTGCTCATTTTTTGTATAAAAAAACCGCTCCAAGAGGAGCGGTTAAAGATATTCACATTTACTTGGTAACAGTGCCCTTTTTGTCAATCGTGCCATCGATGCAATAGATGGTGTAGTTTCCACTGGAAGCATCCCAATTCTTGTCTTTACGGATGGCATTCCATTCATCAACAGTACCCTCAAATTGAATGCTCTTAAGATTGGTGCAATTCCAAAATATATTATCGTTAATGGTGGTAACAGAGTCCCCTATTGTTACGCTCATAAGGTTAGGACAGTTGGCAAATGCAGATCTACCAACGGTAATTACGCCATTAGAAAGCGTTACGCTTGTCAAATTGTTGCAATAAGAGAACGCCCACTTGCCGATGGTGGTTACGCTATCGGGGAGCGATACACTTATAAGATTGGAGCAGTTGGCAAATGCAGAATCACCAATGCTCGTAACCTTGTGGTCATTCACCCTTCTTGGGACACAAATGTTTGTATCCGTGCAAGTGCCGATACCGGTAATCGTGCAGGTGCCATTCCATGTAGTATAGGTCAGTCCAACAGAGCCGGTAGCAGGAACAAGTTTTTGTGCCACAAGAACTTCACCACATTCAGAACAATATGCACCAGCAGTGAGACCCGCTTTGTAATAAGTAGGAGCAACAGCTTCATGAATCGCTACAGTATGCTCGTGAGGAGGAGTATTGCACGCCGTAAACATAAACGCACTCACAAGCGAAATCAAACAAACAAGCAATGCGATTTTAACCGTTCTTTTCATACTTTTTTATCCTTTCGTTTCAGCCCGTCGGCATTTGTGACTGTATTATATCACTATTTCAACGGATTGTCAACACATTCCACAAAAGCAAAAGGTTAAAACTGATCTTCGCAATCTTGACCTTTTAATCATTTCTTTTTTTATTCTCTTTTCCCATGCTCACAAAGATGCGCAATGGGACATTCTTCGCATTTGGGATTGCGGGCGGTGCAGGTATCTCTGCCAAATTGGACGATACGGTGGCAAAAGTCGCAGATCTCTTTTTGTTCGAGCAGAGGTGTGAGGATACGCTCGACCTGCACGGGATCTTTGAGCCCCTCGCGGTACATTCCAAAGCGTCCGCAAATGCGCATACAGTGGGTGTCTGCTACCACGCCGCCCTTCCCATAGAGGTCACCGAGTAACAAATTGGCAACTTTTCGACCTACGCCCGGGAATTTGAGCAGCTCTTCCATCGTGTCGGGAACGATGCCATCGTACTCATTCACGAGCATAGCGCAGGCATCCTTGGTGTTTTGTGATTTGACGTGATAAAGCCCACACGGGCGGATGTATTCTTCGAGCTCTTCAACGCTCGCCTTGGCAATCGCCTCGGGCGTCGGATAAGCGTCAAAAAGCTCGCGGCAAACGAGATTGACGCGCGCATCGGTGCATTGTGCCGAAAGTCTGCCCATAATGAGCAGCTTCCAAGGTTCTCCGCCCCACTCCAGCGCGCAGAGTGCCTCGGGATATATCTCTTTGAGTGCTTCGACGATCTGCGAGAGGCGCTCCTTTTTTTGCTTTTGTGTCATACGTACCCCCTGTGGGATTTTGTCGTTTTTTGTTGGGTTTATTATAGCATATTTGCTTGGGGATGTCAAGGGTTGTTGTGTTTGTAAATAACATTCGTAGGGGCGATTCAAGTATCGCCCCGTTTTTTTCACTTGTTTTTTCGGGCGGGCGATTCGTGAATCGCTCCTACAATAAATTTTGAGAAAATAGTGTCTCTCTATTTACTTTGTGCGCATTTTGTGATATAATGTCAAAAAAGGTATCCACCGGAAAGGAGAACGGCTGTGAACGATCGCATTATCAACGATATTTCCAATTACATATTTGTGCGCGACCTTCCCGAGGCGGCAGACGTCATCTTTTTGCCGGGCGGTATGCATCCTCAACAGCCCGAATACGCAGCCGAGCTTTGGCGTCGCGGATATGCCAAGTGGATCATCCCCTCGGGTGCGATGGGTGTAAAATGGGACGTTTGGCCCGGCGTTGCCGACAAAGCCGACGTCTATGTGGGCAATTATCGCTCGGAATGCGAATTCTTTATTGACGTGCTGACAAAAAACGGCGTTCCGCGAGACGCGATCATCCCCGAGGATCAAGCGCGCCACACACGCGACAACGCGTTTCTTTCTCGAAAGCTTGTTGATGAAAACGGCATCAAGGTCAAAACCGCGCTCATTGTTTGCAAGGAGTTCCACGCGCGCCGTTGCCTGATGCTCTATCAAATGGCGTTCCCAAACGTAGAATTTAAGGTCTGCCCCATCAATTGCTCGGGCATCACAAAAGAAAATTGGTACAAGAGCGAGCGCGGCATCAACCGCGTAATGGGCGAGCTTGAACGCTGCGGAAACCAATTTGTGGGGGATGTCAAGGCGTATTTGCTTGGCGAACCTTCACTCACATAAATTTCGGCGGATGCTTTGCATCCGTCACCTCATCCGGCAGGCAAAAGCCTGCCACCTTCCCCTCAAGGGGAAGGCTAAAAGTTGATTTGCTGTCACGCGAATTTCTTTATATGTCAACAAACATACACTACTAGATCCTATTTTTCGAGGTGCCACTAACAAAAAGCCTTCTCCTTGAGGAGAAGGTGCCGAGCCACCGCGAGGCGGATGAGGTGATGATAAGAGGGGGAAAGAATGAAAAAGAAAGTAACAACCATAGTCATCGATATGTACGGTGTTATTTTGAAGGAACCGAAAGGCAATTTTATCCCATATACATTTTCTCATTTTGACAAGTCGGAGCACGAACGCTTGAAAAAGCAGTTTGAGGAAGAACGATTATTCACCAAAGCAGGATACGGTGAAATCAGTTCGCACGAATTTCTTTCGCTGTTGGGATATCAAGATACAGAGTTTCATATGAGAGATTATATCGAAAACCATCTTTCTTTTGACTCTTCATTTATTGTCTTTGCAGAAAAATATTATCAAACGTATGATTTTGTTTTATTATCCACAGATGTTTCCGAATGGAGTGCATATATCACAAAATATTTTGGATTGGATAAATATTTCAAGCACAAAATTGTCAGCGGAGATGTTCACTGCAGAAAACCAGACCCTCAAATATACGAGCTGACTTTGCAGCAAACAAGCAAAAAGGCAAATGAATGCCTTTTTATAGATGACAGCATCAATAATCTACTGGCTGCAAAAGAGATGGGTATCGAGTCTATCCTCTTTGATCGGTACGACAAACAAAATTATAACCCGAAAGTGCTCTCATTTGAAGAATTGGATACCCTAATGGAGTCTTTTAAATAACAAAAACCATCGGAATAATTCCAGCCTGAACACAAAGGAGAATACAACTATGAAAAACTACAACACCTTTGGCGTGATGATTGATATGTCGCGCAACGCGGTTATGAGCCTTGATGGACTCAAACGCTTCTTCCCGCTGCTCAAAAAAATGGGCTACAACTGTGTATTCCTTTACACCGAGGACACCTACGAGGTAGACGGTGAGCCCTACTTTGGCTATATGAGAGGTCGCTACTCCAAGGCAGAGCTCAAAGAAATTGACGATCTCGGTGCTTCGATGGGGATTGAGGTCATTCCTTGCATTCAAACGCTGGCGCATCTGACTGCCGCTGTTCGTTGGGGCAAGTTCCCCATTGATTTTGGCGACGTCATTTTGACCGATGACGAGCGCTCCTATGAGTTTATCGACCATATGTTCGCGTCTCTTTCCGAGTGCTTCCGCACCCGTCGCATTCACATCGGTATGGATGAGGCGTTCAATCTCGGTCGCGGAAAGCATCTTGACATTCACGGCTACGAGCCCGTGAACACCATTATCAAGCGTCACCTTGCTCGCGTTTGCGAGATCGCAAAAAAATATGATTACGAGGTCATGATCTGGTCGGATATGTTCTTCCGTTCTTGGAACAACGGCAAATACTATATCCCCAAGTGCGAGATGCCCAAAGAAGTGGTTGAGGCATTCCCGCCTGAGGTCATTCCTGTTTTTTGGGATTATTGGACCACAAACAAGCAGGGCTACAGCGATATGTTTGAAAATCACAAGCAGCTCTCCAAAAATACGTGGTTTGCAGGCGGCGCGTGGAGCTGGATAGGACTCATCCCCAGCAACCGCTACACCCTCAAATCCATGCTGCCCGCTCTTGACGCTTGCCGCGAGAAGAAGATCAAAAACGTCTTCTTTACTATGTGGGGCGATAACGGCGGTGAGTGCTCGCACTTCTCACAGCTTCCTTCTCTCTTCTACCTCTCCGAGTATGCCAAAGGCAACACCGACGAGGCATTGATCAAGGCGAAGTTCAAAAGAATGTTTGGCATTGATTACGACGAGTTTATGGAAATCGATATGCCAAACCACATCGTAGAATACACGAGCTACCCCAAAAATCCTGCAAAGTATATGCTGCTTTCCGACTACTTCAACGACTTCCTCGATTACAGCGTAAGTCTCGGCGCGGGTGCAAAATTTGGAGAGATCTCCAAAAAGCTCTCTGCTACCGCAAAGAAAACACGCAAATACGGCTACGTGTTCGACTCTGCCGCAAAGCTTTGCGACGTGCTGGAGATCAAATATGAACTCGGGCTCCGCACCCGTCGTGCCTACGAGGCAGGCGACAAGGAAACTCTGCGCACTTTGGCTGAAAAGGACTATCCCGAGGTCATCAAGCGTCTTGGAATCTTTGTCAAAGCCTTTGAAAAGCAGTGGATGACAGACAACAAGCCGCAGGGCTTTGAGGTGCAGGACCGCCGCATTGGCGGTATTATGCGCCGCACCGATGCTTGCCGCGCGCGTATCCTCGCGTATGTAAACGGCAAGATCGAGCGTATTGAAGAGCTTGAAGAAGAGCTCCTTCCCTTTGGCGGCTTTGAGCCGGGTGTAAGCCTTTCCTTCAACTACGCGCGCCACGCTATGGCAGTCAATTTGGATTGATAAAAAAATAAAAAACAAGCGCGGTGACAAAAGTCATCGCGCTCAATTTTGCATAATGGCAAATTTTGATAGCCTCCCTCCGGGAGGGATGGTGTCAAAGCCGCAAGCGGCAAGGACGGAAGGAGCCTGCGGCATTCACGCATACCACTCGCCATAGGAAAAGTACTTTTCTTTCGTACACGCGGGCTCCTCCCACCGCTATCGCGGTCCCCCCTCCTCCCGGAGGAGGGCTCTTTCGCAAAGACATCCCGCGTTAACTTTTGGTTTCCCTTCTATTCATCGGCATAACCTTTTCCCAACCACGCGACTATCGCGTAGGTTTCGGTCTACAACAAGCGCAGTGACAAATCGTCATTGCGCTCAATTTTGCATAATGGCAGATTTTGATAGCCTCCCTCCGGGAGGGAGGTGGCATTTTCGCAAGAAAATGACGGAAGGAGCCTGCGTGCACGAACGTAAAGCGCTCTTTTTATGGCGAGTACTATTCTAAAATGCCGTGGGCTCCTCCCTGCTCCACGACTTTGCGCGGAGCTTCCCTCCTCCCGGAGGAGGGCTTGGATTTATATCATCATTGCTTTTTTCAATTCTTCGGTTTCCCTTTCGCGATGAGACACGCGAGATATCCAAATACAAGCGCCGCGGCAATTCCGCCTGCAGAGGCACGCAAGCCGCCCGTAAGTGCGCCAAGAAGTCCTTGCTCTCCCACCGCTTCCCTCACGCCTTTAGAGATCAAATATCCAAAGCCCGTAAGCGGTACCGTCGCGCCCGCGCCCGCAAATTCGACAATGGGCTTATAAAGTCCCATTCCGCCAAGAACGACCCCTGCCACAACGTAGGTGACCAAAATACGCGCAGGGGTGAGCTTTGTGCGGTCGATGAGAACTTGCGCGATCACGCAAAAAATGCCTCCCACCAAAAAGGCGCGCAAATACGTCAAAAGCAGATCCATTTACTTGCCTCCCTTTGTTAAACGTTCTATTTCAAGCAGATGCGCCACGGCAAGCACCTTTTCCCCTTGCTTGAGACTATCGGGGCTCATCATTGCACCCGTTGCCAAAAACAGAATGCGCGAGAGCTCTCCCCTTTTGATCTTTGGCAAAATATCGGCAGAAAGCACTACCGCCGAGCATCCGCAGCCCGAGCCGCCTCCGTGTACGTCTTGCTTTTCTCTATCGTAGATCATTCGTCCGCAATCGTTATAAACGGGGGCGATATCATATCCTTCAGCCTTCATCAAGGAGCAAAGAATGTCGCCCCCCTCAAAGCCGAGGTCACCCGTCAGGATCAGGTCGTAATCCTCTGGGCGCATTCCGCTCTCTTGAAAAAAGCGGCAAAGCGTGTCAAGTGCGGCAGGTGCCATTGCCGCGCCCATATTGGCGGCATCTGTAACGCCGCTATCCTGCACGCGCCCGATCACGCACCGACGAACAACTGCGCTACTCTCGACTCGAAATTCTTTTTCGTTTACCTCTCGCACAAGGAATGCCCCCGCTCCCGTAGCCGTCCATTGCGCTGTGGGGGCTCTCTGCGCGCCGTACTCCAAAGGAGTACGATATTGCCGTTCGGCAGAGCAATAGTGCGACGATGTCACCGCTGCGGCGGTCTTACACATTTCGTAGCTGACAAAGATCGAAGCGAGTAAAAGGCTTTCGGCACAGGTCGAACAAGCGCCGTAAAGCCCGATATACGGAACGTCAAAGCTCTGCAATCCGTAAGCAGAGCCCACGCATTGATTGAGCAGATCACCTGCAAAAAGAGCACCGACCTCATGGGGGCTCACCTTACCTTTTGCAAGGGCGGTGTTCAAAGAAAGGCGTTGCATCTCGCTCTCGGCACTCTCCCAGGTTTTCATTCCAAAACGGTTGGTGGTGTCCTTCAAATCAAATAGCTCTCCAAGCGGTCCCTCCGCCTCTTTTTTACCGACAACACTTGCAAAAGCAAAAATTTCAGCCGCTGTTTTTATTATGTCACGTCTCATAAGCCGTCACCTCCGGGGTAATTATTCTGTGCAAATTTTGCCGTATTATGCAAACGGGTGCCGCTGCGCACAAAAAGAAGGCAAAAAGCAAAAATATTTTTTATTTTTTGCAAAAAATAAGGAAAAATTCATTGACAAGCATTTTATAATATGTTATACTTATACTTGGATATTTAGCGGAGCGCAAACTCCCATTCGATAAAACGACTAACTACCAACAGAAAGGACACAACGAGAAAATGATGAAAAAAAGAATTGTAGCCCTGCTTTTGGCAGGATTGATGAGCGCCACTGCCCTTGCTTCTTGCGTAGCAAGAAACAATAACAACAACCCCAACGGCACTGAGCCCAACCAAAATCCACCCACAGGCCAAACCACTCCCGACCCCAACACAAACGTAAATCCCCCTGTTATTTCGTGGCAGGACGTAGATAAATCCGTATTCACCGTTAACGACGTAAGACTGCGCGAGGAAGCAAGCAACACAAGCACCGCTCTGGCTTCTATCCCGAAGGAGACCGAGCTGCATTGCACCAAGCAAAGCACCTCCTGGTACTACGTTGAATACGAAAAAGAGGGTCAGCTCCTCAACGGCTACGTTTCCAAAGCAAGCGTTACCGAAGAGAACATTTTGGGCACCGACTTTGTAGAGGTTACCGGCGGCTCTTACTCGAGATACGTTGCAACCGAGGGTCTGCGCAAGCGCCTTTACCCCTCCGATAACGATAACATTTCCACCGTTTTGGGCTCTCACAAGCTCAACGACGTAGTTACCGTTACACACACCAACGGCACCTGGTCTCGTATTCAAGGCACCGATGGCAAGACCTACTATTTGGCGAACCGTCACCTCTCCGAGGACAAGGTCACAAACCCCAACGATGACTCTCAATACCAGCATTTGTTCACTCCCGTAAACGGTGAGGTAGGCGTTAAGAAGTACGTAAGCGTTGAGCAAGGCGGCATGGTCAACTTCCGCACAGCGCCCAGCACCGACGAAAACGTCACCATCATCCTGAGCCTCTCCGACGGTTGTGAGGTCACCCTGCTCAAGACCGGTACCGTTAACGGTGTTGAGTGGAGCTACGTTGTAGTTCTCGTAACCTCCGATAAGGAAGGCGTACCGAGCGAATACAAATTCGGTTACATCAACTCTAGCTACCTTTCCGACACCAGCGGTGAGATGAGCATTGACGATTGGATTGCTCTCTACCCCACCCTGACAAAGATCGATGGCGGCATGACCTACTACGTGCTCAAGGAAGCAACCATTACCATTCGTCGCACCCCCGTTTTCCCTGCTGAAAACGAGCCCAGCAACAGCTTGGCAAACCCGCAGTCCGGTAAGAACCCCGATACCATTAAGGCAATCAAGGTTTACGCATCCGGCGAGATCGACGAGACCACTTGGTTCTTGGTTGAATACACCAAGAAGGAAGGCGACAAGGACGTTGTCATTCGCGGCTTTGTTGGCGGCAAGGCTTTGGAATACCTCACCACCGACCCCAGCGGCAATCCTACCGTTACCCTTGACGATCTGATCATCAAGTATCCTCAATTCACCAAGCTCGAAACTCCCACCACCGTTACCACCAATGGCGTTGCAAACTGCTACGGCACTCCCGATCCAACGGGTGAGGTACTCGGTCAGCTCGCTCAAGGCGCTCAAGTTAAGCTTGTAGCACAAGAGCAAGGCTTATATGCTAACTGGTACGTTATCGAGTCTGAAGGCAAGCTCTTCTTCGTTGGTAAATCCTTCTTCATCAACCAAAACCAATAACCATCAAACAACCAAAAAGGCACTCACCGCAGTGAGTGCCTTTTCTTTATGCTCGCAAGGTAGCGTTTTTAAAAAATGAAAGATCGGGGGTTCTCTTTTTTGAGGGATCTATCTCGCTTGAGAAGGTGCGGCTGACGGCGGCATATTTGGCAGGTGCGAGATCGTTGTAGGGCAGGAGCTCGATGGGCTCGTCGCCAAGAAATTCCGCAATAGCACGCAAATTTTCTTCGGTGTCTGTAACACTCGGTATAAGGGGGGTGCGGAAAAGGTGCGGCACGCCGCTCCTCATCAAAAGCTTTGCGTTGGAAAGGATCTGCGCATTGGAAACACCTGTCCAGTGTCGATGCGCTTCGTCGTTCATCAGCTTGATATCCATAATCACAAAATCGCATAAGTGAATGATGCGCTCAAAATCACGCTCGCTTGCGTATCCGCTCGTTTCAACGGTTGTGTGAATATTGCCGCCAAGTTCTTTGAGAAATTCCGCGCAAAAGTCGGCTTGCAAAAGCGGCTCTCCGCCCGAAAGGGTGACACCGCCCCCCATGGCATCAAACATCGGCTTTTGCCTACGTAAGCGCGCGGCAAGCTCGGGGACGGTATATGTTTTCCCTACGCATCTAACAAGGTCTTGTGGGCAGACGTGCAGGCAGCGCCCAAAGGGCTTGCAATCGGTGTGCTCGCAGGGAATGCGGCAAAGTCCGCAATTGCGGCAACGCGCAGGATCTGCCCAAAGCTCGGGCGTGGGAGAGAGCCCCTCGGGGTTGTGGCACCACGCGCAGCGCAAAGGGCAGCCCTTAAAAAAGACCGTGGTGCGAACACCCTCGCCATCGCGAATGGAAAATTCCTTTATATCAAAAATCAATCCGTTCATATCAAAGTGTGTACTCCTGACGGACGATGACGTGCTCCTGATAGGGTTTGTCGAGCTCCACGAAATAGGCAGACCAACCCCAAATACGCACGATAAGCTGGCGGTAACGGTCGGGATCCTTTTGCGCCTCGCGCAGCTTTGCGGGGTCGACCGCGTTGAGCTGGATCTGATGTCCGCCGCGCAAAATGAAATAGCGAACGAGCGTGGCAAGCTTGGATATACTTTCTTCATCACGGAAGGTGCTCATAGCGAACTCAAGCGTCAAGGGACCGCCATTGAGGGTGCGCTTCATATCGGCACAAGAGAAATGCTCGCATACGGTAATAGGTCCCGCGGTTTTGGCAAAGAGTGAGGGCGAGAAATTCGCGCCAAAGGATTCGCCTGCAAGGCGTCCGTCAGCAGTTGCGCCCGTTACGTTTGCGTGGCGCAAGTACATCATTGCCGTTCCCGTTCCTGCACGCCAGATGCCACCAAAACAGTTCTTGCGGCCTGCAAGCGCATCCGAAAAGGCGTAAAGAACGGCTTTGGAAAGCTCTGCCGCAGACTCACCGCCCTCGCATCCCATTTTGGGAGCCTCATAGCGCAACTTGTGCAAAAGCTCGGGGGAATTTGCAAAATTCTCGTCCATTGCCGCGATCAGTTCTTCGACAGTGACCGACTTTTCTTCAAATACGTATTTTTTGACGGCTGCAAGCGAGTCGGCAGCGGTGGCGATTCCTACACCGTGGCTGCCAAAATTGCGATACTTGCGAGAGTCTCGCAAAAGGTCGGCAAAGGATGACGGCAACTGGTAAACGTTTTTCATAGGAGCGGTCAATTCGTCGCACGCTGCCATCATTTCTTGACGCATACCCGCGAGGAGTTCATCAAAGGTTTGGACGTGCGGCGCATATTTGCGGATAGCGCGGTTAACAACCTCTGCAAGATTGAGTGCCGCAATGTTGGGGATCTCGTCTCCCACACCGGGAATGATGAACTCCCAACACGCCGCCACAACGTAGTTGACGGCATCCTCGTAGTCATACCCCATTTCCACAAGACCGGGAATAACTACGTCATCGTTGCAGTATTGCGGAAAACCAAGTCCCACACGCGTGAGCTTGCTTCCCTCCTCGTATACCGCAAGGGGGGTGTTTTTGTTGACACGCAGATTGATTTTAGGATCGATCAGTTTTAATTCTCCACTCGCGCGCAGACAAAGCTCGGAAAGCTCGTTATAGCAGTCGTTGCCATCTTTATCGATGCCGCCGAGCACCATACTCTGACCGTTATCTCCTTGTTGTGCGCCATAGTACATATCGCTATCCTTGTTAAAGGAAAGGAAAAAGTCGCAAAGCAGGTCAAATGCTTCCTCACGGGTATAAACACCCGCGTCGCGGTCTTTTTTGTAGTAGGGATAGATGTATTGATCGAAACGGCCTATTGTGTTGTGACAGTTGTCCTCAACCCACAAAGAAAAGTGCAGAACACGGAAAAACTGCAATGCCTCACGGAAATTACGTGCGCCACGGCGCGGAATTTGATCAAAAACAGCTACAACGTCGGCTCTGCCCTGCTCTTTTGCAAGCGCACGATAGCGGTCACAAAGGTCGGTAACAGCATCCATCATTCGGTTTTGAATGGGCGTAGCGGTCTTTCGGTAAGCGTCGAAGCCGCGACTGATCATTGTTTCATAGTTGAGAGAGATATTGGATGCACCGGCATTATGTCCCCACACAAAGCGCTCGTCCTCAAGTTTCTCCCATTCCTCGGGGGTAAGAACCTTTCCCCCGTTCATAACGGAACGTGTGAAAACGATTTTTTCATCGGGCAAAATGTGCGGCTGCTCCATTGCCATAAGCGTTTCAAAGCGGCGGCACATACGCTCCTCGTGCGAGAGTCCAAGAGCGGAATATTCGGATGCAAAATCCACCTCACAAGGCACACGACGTGCGCGGTGTGTGCGGTTGATGATAAAATAATCGTATAGATTTTTCAGAGCAGGCTTCATAAAAATCTCCTTTCTATAAAGGATACATATCTTGATTATATTATAATACAAATCCCCTTTCTCTGTCAAGTGGCAAGCCGAAATTGGGACGAGCAATCATATAAAGACCCCCCAACGCATAAAATGCGTTGGGGCTTGACAGTAACTGCCAAGAAAGAAAAAGAGAGGGTTATTTTCCTTCTATATACGGGTAAACGTAGGTTCCGCCGTCTTTTTTGCCAATGTGAACAAAGTCGACATCCTTGATCTCAAGCGGCGGATAACCATTTTCAAAATCGCGTGTTGAATAACATTCCACGCGTAAATAAGCACTGTAAAGATCGTTGCCGTAACCAACGCCGTCGCTGATTTCCATGCGGACCACAAAGGTTCTGCCCTTGCCGTGAATCACGGTTCCGTCGGCAAGTCCCCAATAGTCCTCGGCGATTCTCTTGGCACGCTCGGGGGAGATGCGGGCATTGTCAACGTATTCGCCCGTTTGCATGTGAACGAGCATATAGCGATAATTTTTCACGCTGTGCAAATGTCGGTGATTCGGGTCTGTCTCTGTGCAAGCATCATAACCACACCAAATATATGCTTCCCAACGCCAGGTAACAAGGTAATATCCATCCTCGTCGGGCTCTTCGGCTACGTCAACATAATGTATGTAGAGCGTGCCGGCGGCACCGTCTTCGTCGCCGTCTCGAATATGCCAAACGCTGCTTGCAATGGCTTCGATCTCCTCGGGCGAAAGGACCGTCTCACGCCAGGGGGCGATGAGTTTGCAGATAGCATAACCGTATGGACGCTCCTCGATCTCGTTCCAGATCTCGTCGGAGAGCTGGGTCAGAGTGACAACGCCACTGTCGTAGGTCAGGTTCAATTTTTCACTGCCGCAATCAATGGCAACGTCCAGGAGATCCTTTTCCTCCGCATAGTAATAGACGTAGCGCAAGGTCTCACACTTTGCAAGAGATGCATCCGCGGTAGTGGGAACGTAATCCTTGAGGTAAATGAACTCCCCTGTCTCTCCAATGCGTACCTTTTTCTCTCCCTTCAAAACGGGGCGGTACATTGCCTCGGGGATCTCCCATTGCCACCTGGAAAAGAGGGTATAGTACCCCAGCCCCGACTGTGTGCGTGTGGCCTCGGCTCTCTCGTCGGGAGCAAGATAGCTGCCGTATTGATCGTTCAGGGCATCGAACTCTACTTGCCCGATCTTGACGCGCTCACCGTTTGCAATCTTGACAAACTCGTTGTTGCTCTGACCGTATTGTACGATCAGGTTCAGTCGAGCTCCGCCTTGTTCGATCTCGTAAACGGCGTGGCTTTGATAAAGCGAATTGTTAAAAAGTGCATTGACGTGAATACGCCCCTCGCTATCGATCCAACACCCCTCTTCGGGTGTGAAGGTGTCCATCAAAACGGCGTAGTCAAGCCAAATAGTCTCCCCACGAACCACTTTAGGGAGCTTAATGTAGGAATAGATTGCCAAAACACGATAATCCTCGGTCATAAGTACAAGCTCGCGATGCCCGTCACCGTTGAGGTCGCAACGATTTTCATACACAAAGTAAGAAAACCTTTCGAGCGCAGGCGTTTGCTCGTCCCGATCGTCATAGGGGTAAAAAGCGTATGCCGCCTCTAAAATTTTGTGGAAGGGCTCTGCAAATTCGATGGATTCCAATTCCAGCTCTTTGGCAAGCGTTTCATCGTCAGCATCGATCAGGTCAAAGCGACGGACGGCGATTCCATATGCTTCTATAATGTTATGGTAGTATTGAAAAGGATCGGTTTCTACGTCCGCATCGTCAGGGGGCTCGATCGCGTCCTCGGGAGCCGTTGTGGTACCCGCCGGTTCGGTCGTTGTTTCGCTTGGCGCGTCAGCATCGGGGGACGTAGGCTCCGGCGAAGTGAGCGCTGGAAAGAGCTTCTCATATACGTTGCATGCGCATAGTGAAAATACGGTTATCATACAAAGGAAAAGCGCGATATATTTTTTCATTCAATTCTCCTATTCTCGATTAAAAGGTTGCCTTGCGGCGTGCGACTGCCTGCGTGCGGAAAACGGCTGGAGAGAGCCCTAACTGCTCCTCGAATTTGCGGCTGAAGTGCTGAACCGTTTTAAAGCCGCAACGCTTTGCGATCTCCTTTACGGGCAGGTTGGTAAACTCCAAAAGCTTTTTGGCAATTACAAGGCGGTAATGCCACAAATATGCCACGGGTGTAATACCAAGCTCCTGCTTGAACAGCTTGGTTAAGGTGGAGTGGTTGATGGAGCAGGAGTACACGATATCCTGCAGGGTGATTGGCTCGTTGTAATGGTTCTCGATAAAGGTGACCGCCTGCTTGAGAAAGGCATTGTCAAATTCGTCCACCTCCTCGGTGACCTCAACGATACGCCCACCCATAGAGCAATAGATGCGCTCCAAAAGCAACATAATTTCTATAAAATAAGAACGACTGCGGCAGGACCAATACCAATCGGATTGCTCCTCAAGCTCCTCTGCCAATTTGGAAAAGAGAAAGCGCATGGAGGCTTGATAATCGTCGAGCATAGGCAGTATGGGGCGACGGTCGGTTACAAATGGACCGAGCAAAAAGAGATCGTGAATGGTGGCGAGCTCCTCGTATCCGCTCGAGCGCACGCGCTCAAAGGTCATATTGACGTTGAGAAAGGTCGGATGAAAATAAACGGCATCGCAGCACAAATTACGTCTGCGAACAAGGCGAAGCGGTCGTCTTTCATCAAAGCAAAGCAGGCACGGGCCCATAGCATCTATAATTTCATCGCCGCATTGCAGGCTCACACTTCCCTCGTGAACCATCAACAGCAAAAAGCAATTGTTTTGTATATCCAGATCCCGCAAGGAGTCGTTTTCAATGCACCGAATGGGAATTTCGCGGCCGATATTGTATTTTAGGTCAATCGTTTTTGCTTCCATTGCCTACCTCCGTTCTCAAAATGTAAGTTTACTTTTATTATAGCATAGCCACCGCTTTTTTTGCAAGTACTCCTTCGCCAAAATTTAACGCAAGATGTTTATTATTTAGGCACAGATAAATTTTGTGAAAAAATGTGATAAAAAGAGTTGATTTTGGGCACGATCGAGATGTGTTTTCGTCTTTTTCTTTTTTGTGCAAATAGCCGAGAAAGCCCAAATTGCGCCAAAACTATTGACAAATTTCGACTTTTTTTGTATAATATACGAAACACCAAAAATTGAAAGGGATTACTCATGGGTAATATCATTATCAAAGAAGTCTTAACACAGCGCGACAGACGCCGCTTTGTTGACTACCCCAATCAACTCTATAAAAATGAACCGAACTACGTCCCAGGCTTTTTCGGGGACGACGTAGACGATTGGAATCCTGCCAAAAACCCTGCATTTAAATATTGTGAGGCAAGATGCTTTCTTGCCTATGAGGACGGCAAGATCGTTGGGCGCATCGGTGCAATTCTCAGCCACCGTGCCAACGAAAAGTGGGGGCAAAACCAAATGCGCTTTTCGCAAGTGGACTTTATCGACGACGAGCGCGTTTCCAAAGCACTATTTGATACTGTAGAGGCTTGGGCGCGCGAAAAGGGCTGCACCCAAGTGCACGGTCCTCTCGGCTTTTGCGATCTCGACCGCGAGGGTATGCTGATTGAGGGCTTTGACCGGCAAAGCATGTTTATTACATATTACAATGCTCCCTACTACAAGGAGCACCTTGAGCGCCTCGGCTACGGCAAGTCCACCGACTGGATCGAGTACCGCATCAACGTGCCCAAGCCCGATTCCCGCGAGGCACAAATGATTGCGCGTGTGGCGGCTCGCAACGAGCGTCAGGGCAAATATCATATTGCATCCCTCAAGCACCGCAAGGACTACAAGCCCTACGTAAAGCAGGTCTTTAAGCTTGTCAATGAGGCGTATGCTCCCCTTTACGGTACGGTTGATCTGACCGACCGTCAAATTGAAAAATACGCAAACAAGTTCATTCCGCTCGTCAACCCCGACTACGCTTGCTTTGTTGTAGACGAAAATGACGAAATGGTCGCCTTTGGTGTAACCGTTCCCTCTCTTGCCAACGCTCTTTCCAAATGCCGCGGAAAACTTTTGCCTTGGGGATGGGCTCCCGTGCTTTATGCAATGAACAAAAACGACACCGTTGACCTCTTGCTCATTGCTATCAAGCCCGAGCTGCAGGGCACGCTGCTGATTGCTACCATCTTCAATCATTTTGTCAATACCACTGCAAAGAACCACATCCTTTATGCCGAAACAGGCCCCCAGCTTGAAACAAACACAAAGATTCAAGCACAGTGGAAGTTCTTTGATAAGGAGCAGCATAAGCGCCGCCGTTGCTTTATAAAGGACCTTACATAATAATAAACCGAAAACTGCCGCCTTATATCACTCAAAGGCGGCAGTTTTTTTATTTGTTGTTTTTATTTCACCAATCCATAGCCGCCTGCATATTTGCTGACGTCGGATGCAACCACAAACACACGGTTGTTGCAGAGTTTGCGAATTTCTCTGAGTACGCGCTTCATTTCTCTGCGTGGCAAAACAATTAAAATCATATTCATTTTGTCGGTAGAGCCTTGACCGCCAAACACCGTATATCCGCGCTTTTTTTGGCGAAGATAAGCAATGATCAGCTTTGTGTTATCATCATTGGCAATGAGCTGCAAATTCGATGTACCGAGCGCGATCTTGCCCTCAATGGTAGAGCCGAGGAAAAGTCCCGTTGCATAACCCACACAATAGAACAGAAGCAGGAACAAATTATCTCCAAGAGTTGAGATGATGGTGGAAATAACAAGTCCCCAGATCATACACTCTACAAAGCCAAGCATTGCCGCCTTGAGCCTCTGCCCCTTGACCATCATGCAGGTTTTGAGAGATTGGATAGTGATTTCAATAATTTTTGCCGCGCACACGATCAAGCACACGACAATGGGATGTAGGGATGCTAAAAATTCGGACATCTGTGGTCTCCTTTAAATTTTAATTTGCCGCATTTATGCAGGCATTTGATAAACATAAGTAAATAATTCTTTTTCTTTGGCAAACAATTTGAAATTCATCTTTTCAAACAAACGAATAGAAGCAACATTTGCTTCATCAATTGAAACTTCGATTCTTTCAAAATCAATAGGCAGTTTTTTGTCTTGGATATCCTTGATGATACTAGTCCCTATTTTTTGATTTTGATATTCGGGAAAAACCAATATACTCATATATAAAATTTTATCGTTTATTTCAAGGTGTACCGCTCCAACCAATGAATTTCTTTGATATACCTTGTAGTAAAAAACGGAATTTGTTGAGGTAACGTATTGCCAATATTTTTCCTTGTCGTAACTAATAAAGCGAGATACATTCGCTAAATCCATCACACGGCAGAGTTGCAGTATGTCAGTGTCATTCACATCTATCAGGCGTTGATAAGTCATTCTGCTCCCCCTTTATTCCATACTTTTCTATATTCATTCTATCATAATTGGGTACGAAAGTCAAGTGGAAAGTATTGCGATGCGTTTTGTAAAAAACAAAAATATTTTCAAAAAAAGTATTGACAAAAACAGATGTGTGTGATATAATATTCAAGTACGTGTGAGCGCACATCTTTGCGAGTGTAGTTCAATGGTAGAATTCCAGCCTTCCAAGCTGGCCGCGTGGGTTCGATTCCCATCACTCGCTCCAAAAGGTGACCGAAAGGCACCAGTGATGTGCCTTTAGCTCAGCCGGATAGAGCAACTGCCTTCTAAGCAGTAGGTCGGGGGTTCGAATCCCTCAAGGCACGCCACAAATTAAATATGGTGGGATTGGCGCAGTTGGCTAGCGCGTCAGGTTGTGGCCCTGAAGGTCGTGGGTTCGAGCCCCATATCTCACCCCATAAAAGCAAAACCCATCCGCAATAGCGGATGGGTTCTTGTTTTTATGCAGATGGATTTTATCGCTGAACCCAAATAAAAACGCTTGCGTTTTTATTATAACGTGCGCTTCGTGAGTAAAGAATAATGCTGCATTATACGCACGTTTGGGTTCAGAGCCCCATGCAAACGGACCGTCGAGGACGCCGGCCCCTGCTGTTTTATTGTTTTGGGAAATATTTTTTTCGAAAATTGCCATCTGTTTACTACAAGTTCATAATATTCCATTATAATATGTCTATCAAAAAAACTCGAAAGGAGTCTTTTTATGAAGATTTTAAAATGGTTTCTCAAGCTCATTTGCATTCTTGTGATATCTGCTCTTGCAATCGTTCTCCTCGCTTGGGGTGGCTTACACGTGGCAAAGTTTGTCCTCTACCCCGATTATTACGCACAGGGAGAGCAGGTCTCTAAAATTCCTGCCCTAAATGACGGATTCGTTCCCCAAGGTCTTGACTACGATCCCGAGACCGATACCTATATTCACTCGGGCTACAACGGCAAAAAAGCCGAGCTTTACCTGGTAACCGGCAAGGAAACCAAAGCGATCGTTCTGCTCACGCCCGAGGGCGAGCAAGCCAAGGGACACGCAGGCGGCGTTACGAGAGCGGGCGACTACCTCTACATCTCCGACAACCACGCAGAGGGTGACGGTAAGGTAGGATATCTGCGCATCTACCGTTTTTCGGATATTTGGAACGCCAAGGACGGCGATTCTGTAAAAGCCATTGGTCAATTTACCGTTGACACCTCTGCTTCCTTCTGCTTCTCGGATGACGATTACATCTACGTTGGCGAATTCTACCGCGCCGAAAGCTACGAAACCAAAAAAGCTCACTATTTCACCACCCCCGCAGGAGATGAAAACAAAGCGATCCTTTCCGCCTTTCCTCTCGCTGATGATGGCTCGATTGCAGAGGATGCGAAACCCGCTTTCTCGGTCTCCATCACCTCTCAGGTGCAAGGCTTTGCCGTAAACGAGGACGGCAAGGTAATGCTTTCCCGCTCTTGGGGGCTCAATCCTTCCTATATGGAATTTCATAGCGGCTGGGTTGACAGCGGCAAGACCATCAACACAATGGGCGTTGACGTTCCCCTCTATTATCTTGATTCCTCTACTCGCATCGAAAACATAAAAATGCCCGCCTTTAGCGAAGGCCTTACCTTTACCAAGGACGGCAAGGTAGCGGTCAGCTTTGAGTCGGCTTGCAACAAATATATTGTTGGTAAGTTCTTTTTTGCCAACAAGGTTATAGCGTTTGAGGTTAAGTAACGCAAATCATAAAAACGCGCAAAAACGCAGTACGTAGTGCAAATTTGCACTACGTACTGCGTTTTATTGTTACCACTTGTCGTTGTCTCTGTCGTTTCTGTCATCGTCCTCGGGATTGCCCTGCTTGAACTTGCTGCGGTCTTTAATCACGCGCACAATGCTCACAATTGCCACAATACCAAGTACCGAAAGAACAACCAAAATAACGATATCGCCCGTGGGCAAGGATTTGCCGAATACGTCCTCCATATCTTCGACCACAAGAACAATCGGAATATCTGTTTGAACAGTAAATTCCTCTAACGCATCATCTACCGTTCCCTTGTTCATTGAAAGATCGGTGTAATTTTCCAAATGAGATGCAGGAGAATTTTCGTGACTATACGTTTTTTTGAATGATGATTCCAATCCAAGGTTGTCGATTTTGCGAGTCATGGTTTCAATTACGCGAATAAGATCTTCATCCAAAGAATGCTTATAATAGTTTTGAATGGAGCCACTCATTGCTGCATCAAATGCTCCACCTACATCAAACAACTCATAAATCTCATTGTCAAGATTGTTTCCGCCCCAAGGAATATAATAGTAATAATCTGTTTCTTCGTTAACAAGAACAACAATTAAGATATTATCCTCGTAAGCATCAGAATTTCCAAATGCTTTGTTGTATTCAATATCAGCATAGTCTTGGAAGGTGCCCTCATCATAAGAGATAATTCCACCGTTTGCCGCATTGGAAAGTGCCGAGCCAACAACGCCAAACATCATAACGGCAACAACCATCAAAAGGATGAAGGGTGCCATCAGCGCACCAAGGAAGCCGCCAAGGCATCCACCGCCGCCATAGTAATAACGAGGTCCAAAGCCAAAGAAGCGCGGACGATGATAATATCCGTAGCCAAAACGTGGGCCACGATGGTAAGGGCCGCCTCTAAATCCGCCGCCACCGTGAAATCCGCCGCCTCGGCCGCCACCGAATCCGCCACCGCGAGAACCACCGCCAAATCCTCCACCGCCACCGCGGCCTCCGCCCATAGGTCCTGCCATATCTATTCCCTCACTTTCTTTTTCAGTAGTTTTGATAAACCTATTATACACGATTTTTTATTAAAACGCAATAGAAAATCAAAAATTTGCAAAAAATCGCCTTATTTTAATAATAAGAATAATTCTTTTTATAAAAAATAATCAAAATTATGACATTTTGCGACAAAAAAGCATATATTGGGAATAGTCGCACACGCACTGTGTGGACTAAATATAATGCAAAAGGAGCTACAAATGTATTTTGAAAACAACCGTCGCGCGGCCGAAAACCGTGCCGACGCCGATTTTTTGCGCCGTATGCTTGGTGGTGAATTAAGCGGCAGTGCTTGCAATCGCGCTGACCGCTCCTGCAACCGCAACACCTATGACCCCCGTCGGGCAATGGGTAGCTGCTGCGAGTGGGCACCCCAAGGCCGTCAACCACAGGCACGTCAAGAGGCTCCTGTAAAGCCCGAGAACGACTGTGGCTGTCAAAAGCCCTGCAACACCTCTTGCCCTACCGAGCTCCACGCACCCGCGCTTGCAATGGTCTATTCTCCCCGTCAGTGCTGGCGCAAGCTGCTCGATCCTGCCGAAGGTCTCAAGCATGGCACCATTTTTGCCGAGCTTGTTCTGCCCTTTGAGGCAGTTGTACAAAAAGGCGGAAAGGAGGGTTGTGCTCGTCGCCCTATGTGATGAGCCATCTGCTATGAACCAAACCAATCACTCTAACTGTTGCCGCGAGCGTGAAACGCTGCGTGCCATCAACTTTGCCATTCAGGAAACCGTCCTCTTTTTGGATGCGTATCCCTGCCACCCCGAAGCCTTAGCCTACTACCACGCCCTTGTTGAGCAGCGCGAAAAGCTGCTTGCATCCTACCAAAAAAATTGCGGTCCCGTTACTATGTACGGCAACACCAGCCGCAATTCGTGGGATTGGGTAAAGGGCCCTTGGCCTTGGGAACCGGAAGCCAACTGAAAATAGGAGGAACCTGACTTATGTGGACTTATGAGAAAACTTTGCAATACCCTGTAAAAATCAAAAATCCCAATCCAAAGCTTGCAAGCCTTATTGTCTCCCAACTCGGTGGACCCGACGGCGAACTTGCTGCTTCGATGCGCTATCTCAATCAACGCTATGCAATGCCTTATGGTGAGATCACAGGTATTTTAACCGACGTAGGCACAGAAGAGCTCGCACACCTTGAAATGGTGGCAGCAATCCTCTATCAGCTGACGCGCAACGTCTCTGAGGAAGAGATCGCAAAGACCCCCTTCGCACCTTATTTCGTCGACCATACCACGGGCATCTATCCCATAGCGGCATCCGGCGTGCCCTTTGATATGAAATACGTCGGCATCAAGGGCGACGTCATCACCGACCTCAACGAGGACTTGGCAGCAGATGCTACTACCTTGTAAGTGCAACAAAACGCAGGAAACACTATAAAAATTTATAAAATAAGAAAGGAAAATGGCAAGAGTGTACTGTTTTCTCCAAAGATAGAAAAAACGATGCCCCCGTGGGAGCATCGTTTTTTCTTATTGTTTTTTTAGACAATCGTCACTTAAACGCCGGCGCTTTGGTTTCGCCGGTTGCAAAAGTGTTCGGTCCGGGGTTCGACATAGAGAAATACATCTTTGCAGCCTTGGTCGTGCCGAAATCGCGGTTTGAGCCCGTTTCCTGTACCTTGTTGAAAGCATCACGGAACATCTGATTGTGCGCTTCCTCGCGGTTGAGAAGAAAATCAATGGTCTCTCTCACCTTCTTGTCCTCGATCTGACGGTAGAGATATTCGTAAACCACCTTGGCTCTCTGCTCGGACGCAATGTTGGAAAGTAAGTCAGCGCACAGGTCGCCCGTCACGGTCACGTAATCCGCTGTCCAAGAGTATCCCGAGGAATTGATGAGGCCGGGATTGAGCCCGAGCAGAACGTGGGTCTGCACCTCGCCCGCCTGCACCTTGGTTGCGTCCACGTCGTGGCCGTTGAGCAGATTGATGGTCTGCGCCACCATTTCCATGTGTCCCAGCTCCTCCGCGGCAATATCGAGGAAAAGATCCTTGATCTCGGGATCCTTGATGCGAAAGCTCTGCGACATATACTGCATTGCCGCCTTGAGCTCGCCGTTTCCGCCGCCAAGCTGTTCCTGAAGGAGAACCGCATACTGCGGATTCGGTCTTTCTACTTCTACGGGATGAAATAACTGTTTTTCGTGTTTGAACATATATACCTCCGTTTTTTGTTTTCACCGTTAGTATTTCCCAAAACGGCGGAAAATATATTACTGAAGGTATAAAATTACGAAAAGCAAAGAATTAAAAGCATTTTTCGACTATTTTTAAGAATTTATATAAATTAGCCGAAACTTTTTTTAAAACAAAAAGGATGAGTCAACTGCATTTTAGTAAAGCAAGAAGCTCAGCCCCTTTATTTGTTATTGATTATTCCACATCTACTATTACTGCTGCGTGGTCGCTGCCAGCCTCAACTGCATTGTCATAGTCATAGGAACAATGGTAATTACGAATTTTCTCATTATTGACAAACAAAAAATCGTAACGTACCTTTTTGTGTCCTCGTTTGATTATATGAGATGTTGTAAGGTACTCACCCTCTATGTATTTTTCTATATCATAGTCTTTTACAAATGAATCAGCCATACCGTTGGCTTGCATTGTTTCAAAAAATGTTTTGCATCCATTTCCCTTATTATAATTATCAAAAAATTTCATTTTGCTAATTTCATAATGGTCATACTGAGGCTCATTGGCATCTATACCTACAACATCGGGTTTGTACTCATCCACTGCCTCTGCAAAGGAGAAAAACTGTATTTCCTTCGCTTTTAAGTGGTGACAGCCCGTCACCGAATGTAATCCCAAAATTCGCAAAGGTGCATTATTGTACTCTATGTCAACCATTATTGTTCTATCCGGCATAAGAGTTCGGCTCAATGCTTGTGAATTTGTAATCTTCAAGTCTTTGCTTACTAATATAGCAACACCAAGTTTTCTTGAATCTGTATCAAATTTGCCGGGAATACGATAGTCCAACGAATACTCAATATTAGCTATATCTCCCAAGGACTGCTTTAATGCCTCATAAGCAAACATTTTTACTTCTTGCAAGATAACTACAAACGACGTCCCCTCAATTAAACTTCTTAAATAAGCGGCTTTATTGTCTGTTTTATTGCTCCATGATATATTCCAGTTAACTATTCTCATATTATGACTTCCTTTGATGTTTTTATATTTTTTATTATACCACATTTCTATGCAAAAGTAAATAATAGCTCTCGAATTAACACATATTATTCGTTTCCGTGTAAACACTAATCCTATTAAGATTCGGAGGATATATTATGGACTCAATATGGTTAAAAACAGCGGATAAGCCGCAGTTTGACGCGCTTGATGGGAATAAAAAGACAGACGTTTTAATTATCGGCGGCGGGATCGCGGGAATTTTGTGTGCTTATAAGCTGAAAAACGCGGGAGTGGATTGTATGCTGGTAGAAGCGACGGAGGTTTGCGGCGGTATTACTAAAAAGACCACAGCGAAGATCACGCTCGGGCATGGATTGATTTACGATAAGATGATAAAACGCTTTGGCGAGGACAAAGCGCGGTTATATGCGGAGGCGCAGACCAAAGCGCTCAAAGAATATGCCCGACTTTGCGAGAATGTTGACTGCGACTATGAAACGCGGGATAACTACGTCTATTCTACGGTTGACCGCAAGATGATTGAAAAGGAGGTCGCCGCGCTCAACCGTATCGGTGTGAAATCCGACTTTTCGGATGCAAAAGAGCTTCCGTTTCGGGTTGCGGGAGCTGTGCGCGTGAAGAATCAAGCGCAGTTCCACCCATTGAAATTTTTATATACAATCGCAAAAAGTCTGCCAATCCACGAGCATACCAAGGTCACAGAAGTAATGCCAAACAAGGCGAAAACCAACCGTGGCGAGATCACCTACAAAAAGCTGATTATCGCAACGCATTTTCCGATGATCAACAAGCACGGACTGTATTCCTTAAAGCTCTATCAGCACCGTTCCTATGTTCTCACTCTCAAAAATGCGCAGAATGTCAGCGGTATGTACGTAGACGAATTGGACACAGGGCTATCCTTCCGAAGCTACGGTGAACTTCTGCTCCTCGGTGGTGGCGGTCACCGCACAGGCAAGAAGGGCGGCTGTTGGCAAGAGCTTGAAGATTTTGCCCGCAAGCACTACAAAAACGCCGAAATTGTGGGCAAATGGGCAACGCAGGATTGCATGACGCTGGACGACGTTCCCTATATCGGGCAGTATTCAAAATCCACCCCCGACGTGTTCGTTGCGACAGGCTTTAACAAGTGGGGTATGACAAACGCTATGGTCGCCGCCAATATTCTCTGCGACCTTGTGCAAGGCAAAAACAATCCATACGCCGCCGTTTTCGATCCCTCGCGCACCATTTTGCATCCACAGCTTGCCGTCAACGCTTTTGAATCTACAGTAGGCATTCTCACGCCCACCCCACCCCGATGCCCTCACCTCGGTTGCGCCCTTAAGTACAACCGAGCCGAGCATACCTGGGATTGCCCCTGCCACGGCTCACGCTTTACCGAGGACGGTCAGCTGATCGATAACCCCGCAACCGATGACAAAAAGATGTAATATATCATCACTTTTTCGACGATTGTTGAAATATTTTTCCGACGATTGTTGAGAAACACTCATTTTTCGGCTAATTTTAAGAATTCTTATAAATTAGCCGAAGTTTTTCTTTTTATACCTTGACCGTTTCACGTACCATACTCATTTTGAAATTGCAGCAAATTATAAATCTCAGCTTTTTTGGTAGAATGAGTCTGGTATAAATGCATTTCCGAGGGCGACCGCCTCGGCAGTCTTCTTCTCTCAATTACTCACAGTGATTCAAACATAATACTCATTCCGTTGTTTCTATTGAAATTTTCCGAAAATGTGATATAATGTATTTATAGAAGTGGGCGTGTGGAAGGAGAAAAATATGGTTATAGGATGTACAAAAAAGCTTCTCGACTTTTTGGGAGTAAAGCCTCAAAAAATAGCTGTCGAAACCGATCCACTGTTTTCTTGGACGGCGAATCTTATCATACTGAATCGCCGCAAGACGTTGGTTGCCGTAAACAATGCAACCAAGTGTTGCTTCGTGATTCACGGACTAACGGCAAAAAGTATTGCCAGGATGTCCGAGTTGATGAAGGACGGTATTCGCGCGGTGTTGCAAAGTGAGTATGTTGCTTCCGAGATTATAGGAAAATATCTTGACGAATGTGGGCAGGACTTAACATTTGCATCAACTGCATCTCGGTCTGACGTTGCATATTGCAACAAGGCGTGTGAGCGTGTGGAGCGTTTTGTGAATTTGTTTGAGTCTGACAGTATGTTTCAAGAGAAATATCTGCCGTGGATCAATGACGATATGATCGCAAAAGAAGATTATTCGTTTATCTATGAAAAGCTGATTGCCACGCTCACCGAAAGATATGGCGCACCCGTGCAGTCTGCACACGTGGCGGAGCTTGAAGTTACGCTTGACCTGCTTACTCCCTGTAAGAGAAGTTTGGTTGTTCCAAGCGATCTTAATTTCTATCAGCTTCACAGAATTTTGCAAAATGCTTTTGAATGGCACGATTGTCATCTGCATCAGTTTGTTTTGAAAAAGGACAGTATGGGCAGACCGAGAGAAATTATTCAACCTGCGCATTTTGAGAATGATGATTGGATCGCATTCAGCGGTGGTAAATCTATCGACAGCACGACGGTTACTATTCGTGAAATTTTCGAATCACAAAAGAAGATAGACTATGAATACGATTTCGGTGACAGTTGGATACATACGATCAAGCTGAAGCGTTTTATTCCCGACTGCACCACACCATACCCACACTGTACCGAGGCGATTGGTGACGCGCCTATGGAGGACAGCGGCGGTGCGTATGGGTTTGATGAGAAGATGAAAATACTGAACGATCCCGACCATCCCGAACACGAATGGATCTCAGATTGGGTGCGGAGCGCATGGTGGCATCCGCTTGATTTTGATTCGATCAATCGCAGAATCAGGCAAAAACACCGTCGTTGCATCCCCGTTCAATACGACTAAAACAATCAAAAAACATGGGTATTTTTTGAGCAAAAATCGGCTTTGAAAAGTACCCATGTTTTTTCTTTTATTTGCCCACGAAAATTCTTACAAGATAAGGACTTTCAGTGGTATAACTATTTCAAATTACGCATGAGAGAGCTTAGTACCCCGCGTAATTTCACAATTCCACTCGTTGCACAAGCCGCCCCGGGCAGTCTTCTCAATTCTCATGAGATACGTGTTTTCTGTATCAAAAATTCCAAATTGCTCATTACACACTACGACGTCTATCACACTCATACACATATCAAAATGAGGTCACGCTTCTTTTCGATTGCGTGACCTATGTTTTTTATTTACAATAGATGTCATCTAGGGTAAGGAGAGTTACCTCCTCAGCCTTGGCTCTTTCCTCAAGCCCCTTTGTAAATCCACCCTTGGAGAAAATATAATAGCGATATTTTGAGCCCTTGCCAAATACGGAAGCATAGTACTTTAAGCGTTCCAGCTCGTCAATGCCGATTTGCTCGTTCTTATATTTGCAAGAGCCGATGATATATTCATCTCCCTCGGCCGGAGCACCCACGATATCGATCTGAACCTCTTTTCGTGCTTTCGGGTCTGTACCCCACCACTGACCGACCTCAGAGAGCATGATGGGGAGTTTTTCGTCATATCGCAGGAGATAGTCGCGACACATCTGCTCAAATACCAAGCCCATATATTCGGGGATATACTTTTTCACCGACTGCTCGTAAATTTTCGGCATACGTCCCGCGCTAATGGCGGAGGTGTTCTGCGGCACGAAACGATACCAGAAGCGGAAGAAATTATCTCCGATGTTGTAGATGGTTTTCTTGCCCGTCTTTTCGGTGATCGGCGTTTCCTTTTTGAGAATACTGAGGTCAAGCAGAATCTTCAAATATTTAGCGCACACGGCGGATTCAATACCGACTTTGGTAGAGATCTCGTTTGCGTGCGATGCGCCACCTGCAATGGCAGAGATAATGGAATTATAAATAGCGGGTTCGCGGAGCTCCTGCTTCAAAAGATTCTCGGGTTCTTCAAAGAGATAGCTTGAATTATTAAAAAGATTATCAAGAAGCGCGCCATCCACATCACCATCAACGTTCAGCTTGTTAATATAGTGAGGCACGCCGCCCGTGATGCCGTATACAAGGGCGTTTTCTTCGTTCGTAAGGCTTTGATTGAATACGGTGGTCTCACGGTAGGTCAGAGCTTGAATCTTAAACTGAGCCGTTCTCCTGCCGTACAGAGGGCTTTCATAGCCGAGCACCTGATACTCCATAAAACTCATCGACGAGCCGCAAAGAATCAGGTAGACTTGACTGTCCTGCCATACTCGGTCAATGATGTGTTGAAGGCGTGAGGAAATGGATTTATCTGCTTTGGCAAGATAAGGATACTCGTCAATGACAAATACGAGTCGTTCGTCCTTTGCCATACGGGTGATCTCAGCAAAAGCATCATCAAAGCTATTATAAACCGGTGCTGTGGTAGCATCGGGATGATCCTTTTCATAAATCGCCTTGGAAAGCGCCACAAGATTTTCCCCAGCTGTGGCATTGAGTGCGGAAAAGAAGACGGTAGGCTTATCCTTGCAAAACTCACCAAGCAAAGCCGTCTTTCCGACACGGCGACGGCCGTAAACGACGACACACTCAAACTTGCCGTTAGTATATCGTTTGTTCAATTCAAAAAGCTCTTTTTCACGACAGTAAAACATAAAAAGCTCCTTTCTTCGCAAATAACTATATCAAGAGTTACTAACTTACGAGTTTATTTTATCACATTGTTCCCGATTTGTCAATAGTTTTTTCGGCTGATTTTAAGAATTTGTGTAAATTAGCCGAACTTTTCCGATCTCCCTAAGTGATTGCAGTATGAAGCAATAGTCTGTTACGAACAAAAGTAATTCAAAGCTTCAAAGGCTTTAGAAAACACAAAAATGTCACGATCTTGCGAAAGTTTGCTATAAATGTTAGCAAGTCTATTGCAAAAGTGAAAAATATGTGCTATACTGATGATATAATTGGTACAATTATACAGAAATACTATGCGTGAGGTTGACTATGACAAAACAAATTCGCTACAACAAGCTTTGGAAAATGCTCGTGGATAAGAAGATGAGCAAGGGAGATTTACGCAAGGAAATTGGGTTCGCTCCCAACACGCTCACCAAATTGCGCCGAGATGAAGAGGTCTCTCTTTCAGTATTGGTTCGCATCTGCGAGCATCTTGATTGCGATATTGGAGACATTATGGAGCTTGTAACGGTTGACGAGACGTCGCAAAACGTCGCTTCTTAAAAAATGTTATAAGGAGGAACGGATATGAATCTGATTTGGGTGATTCGAGAGCTTTGCGAGGGTGAGGACGGATTTGAAGGTCTGTTCGACAAGGACGCGAGCTTTCAAAAATTGATGGATCTTTCGGATAACAAACAAGAAGCAGGACAGTTTGCAGTACTGATCTACGGTCCCACGCGAGAGGTGCTGCTCGAACTCATAAACGACGCATACAACTATCGTTTGTATGCGGAAAAAATCAAAGGCGACCTTCACAATCGCGGTTTGAGTGAGGCGGCGGCAAAGCGCACCCTTGAGATCTTTTTTGAGGCGTTTGGCTTCCCCGGCCACAGGCATTGCGATCCGTCTCGGTTTGGCGTTGTCATCACCGAAAGTGACGACTTCCGCACCGAGTACAAGGGCGAGGTCAAAAATGGAAAAGAACACGGCGTTGGCGTGCGAACCTGCTACTTTGAAGGCAAGGAGTGCAACTACGACGAGTGCGTTTGGGTCAACGGCATCATGTGCGGATATAACAGTTCCAAAGAGGTGGAATTTGGTATGTTCGAGGATAAAAAGATCGGATTTGTAGCAAACGATTATTTCATTGGCAAAACAAGAGTCTTCCCCGCTGATGGCGAAGAATACAACGACCTTGGCAAAAAATTAGATATTGAGTAAGGAGAAAAGGAAATGAAATCGAAATTATTCATTCAATTATTGGCTATTGCGCTTATGCTGGCAATGCTGCTGCCAACCTTAGCATCCTGCGGATTGGTAACGATTACAGACCCAAAGGAAACGACTACCGAAGACACAACTCCTCAAACCGAAACCACCAAGCCGCAAGAAACCAACAAAAAGCCCACAAATCTTGAGGGCACCGTAACCGGAAAGACCTATAAAAATCAATATTTCAATCTTTCGCTTCATTTACCTGCACACTGGTATTTTGAAAGCGATTCCAAAATTGCATCAAATCCACTGACCTGTTTTTCTAACAGAACCACGGCTCAAAAAGCGGCATCCGAGTTTGTGGTGGATTGTCGCGCGGTAAACGATGCAACCGACGATGCCATTGAAATTACGATCGAGAAGAAAAAAGAAGGTGTCAGCGATCCTTGGTACTCTATCAGCGAGTATTTCAAAAACAAGCCCAAGGGCTGGAACTCCACCCAAACAAAAAATCGCAATCCTACCATCGGTGGCAAATCGTATGAAAGCACCGAATACATCAATTTTGAGGGCAGCGAAGGTACGTACAGAGTTGCGTACTATTACACTATGCTCGGCGATTACATTCTTTGCATCACGATGATAACCGACGGATTTTACATTGCCGACAACCACGCCAACGGCAGAATGCTTGAATGGTTTTCCGGCTCGTTTGGATTCAGCAAATCTATGTATGCCCCGGGCGGCGGATATTACCTCAACGATATTCTCTCCCCCAGCTCCGAGGGCAATATGAACTATCATAATTACATCAGAAATGAGTCTTTCTGTATAGCGGGAGATACGTATTATGACGGAATACCGCTCAATAACGGAAATTCATACGGTGCGGGCAAAACCAACGATACCATATTCTATCTTGACGGCAAGACCTATACCGAGTTCAGCTTTACCGTGGGTGCAAAGGATGACCTTATCGAAGCGATGGACGCCAATATGTACGCAGCGTTTGAGATTTTGCTTGACGGAGAGCAGGTGTTTGAGGAGCGTCAGTATGCGTTTGAAAAAGCACATTCCTATACTGTGGATATTACGGGTGCGAAGAAAATGGTCATTCGTATCCGCGACAACTGGAAGCTTACGTCACTCTATATTGCGGACCCCGTGCTCTCGGTAGAGCCTCGAAGCATTGACGATACGGTAAAGACGGTTGACGGAACGGTCGACTTCTTTGAAGGAGCGTCCATGTTCTATATAACCGAAAGCACCAAGGTGTACGATGGAAAGGGCAAAGATAGCTTCACTGTTGCGGGCAAGGAGTACAATAAGGGACTTGTTATGCACGATGCATGGATAGTAAGTGCACCCTCTTATTATAATCTTGGAGGAAAATATAAGCAGTTCAATTTCTCCGTGGGAGTTGTGGAGGAATCCATGTATGCGGACGGAGGTTGGCTCAATATATATCTTGACGGTGTTAAGATCCTTGACGTTGAGCTTGAATACGACAATCCCACAGTGAGCTATTCGCTTGACGTTACGGGCGGACATATTCTTTGTATTGAGGTAAGCGCTGGCATTGATTACGGCGGACTGCATCAGGCGGATTATGGGTTTTATAATATGACGCTTGGCGCACCCGTGATAGAAGAGCCCGAAACAGTAAAGCCCGGATCGTATAAGCTTATCGGTGAAATAGGCGTTCCGTTCTCCACGAAGGCGACGCGCGTATATGACGGATCGACCAAATACAGAGGACATTATCTTGGTGATATCTTCTATAACGAGGGTATTGTTATGGAATCCATCTACAGCTTTATGGGCTCTCCCTTGGATTCTGCTATGCCTACCGAAGCAAACTTCAAGCTTGGCGGACAGTTTAAGTATCTTACCTTTACCGTAGGACGTGTTGACAGAAGCCACGTAAAAGATGACGTTCTCGTCATCTACGGTGACGGGGTTGAGCTTGCACGCTACCCTCTCACCGCAACCGCCTTCCCCAAGAGCTACGAGCTGAATATCGAGGGCGTTGACGTGCTTCAGTTCAGCCTGCTCGGTATGCCGTCACTGACGCGCGGAACCTATATGGTGGCGGATATCGGTGTACACACCCACGAGATCGGTGAGCTTGATTTCTTCAAGCACGAAGAGGAGCCCTTCCCCGATACGGTTGATCTTATGGAACGTTTTAATCCTTATGAGTATATGAGTGCCGAGGGTAACGGACACGATGCAATCCGTTATTTCAACGGAATTTACGACGGCACGGATAACAGAAAATATTTCACCATTGACGGTGTAAACCATACGCGCGGTTTTGTGCTTTCTACCTGCGTATACTTGTCCTTGGATGCCGGTGGACTTATTGGTGCCGGATCCTTTGGTATTGCAGGCTTTGTCGGTGGAGCACTTGCTCTTATGGCTCTCGCTGCTTCAAGTGAGGTCAGCCAAGCATCCTTTGCTTGCTTCAATCTTCAAAAGCAGTATAAAACGATGACCTTCAACGTTGGCGTCCTTGACAATGACAAAGGATCCGACGGCAGAAAGCAGCCTTATGACACGCTCTACGTGATTGCGGACGACAAGATAGTTGGCGAATACAAATTGACTTCTGATATGGCAACTACAGAGATCACCGTGGACGTTGCAAACTGTGAACGTCTTACCTTCTGGCTCGACCATAACAGCAACTCGCCCTCTTACGGTATCTTTGATGCAACTCTTACAAAATAAAAGGCGGTGACGGTATGTATTATTTAATGGTAAAATTCAATTTCCCGGATTACGCATTGCAGTATGTTCCTGTGGACGGGGAAAAGCATGTTGTGGGCTATAGCTTTTGGATAAGCTGTAAGGACAACGGTGACGGCACGTTTACGGTTCATTCCTATTCCAGTGAAAGAAAAGATCCCAATAACAAGGAATCAGAGATAGTACCTGTGGAATATGAGCGCGTGGTCAGCGTGGGCGAGGAATGCAGAGGATTATATTCGTATCAAAAATGGTCCTATCTCGAGGGCTGCTATAATTCGCATTATGCATTCAGCGCAACGGTCGTTACCGAAAAGACCGAGCCCGAGCGAGAAGATAAAATCCACTATTCCATATCATAACGTTGCATAAAATAGCAGAGGTTGAAAAATGAGTAATATAAACGAAATATGGTCCAAATACATTCTCCGTCTTGATCGTGAAACGCACGAATATACCTACGGCAGTTGGTATAACCACTATTGGAACGAGGTCTATGAAATTAGGGACGGAGCGGACAGTACAAGCCGCGGCGAGAGAATCAGAATTGATGAATTGACCGAGAACGAGATCAAATTCACCTTCTTTGATGAAGAGGCGCAGAGGGGCATCGAGGGTGTCATTTCTCTCGAAAATCCCCGCGTATGTCTGCGCGGAAGGAGTGAACAGGGCGGCAGAAACGAATACGCTTGGTCACGCAGCGATCACGTGGTTTTGATGCTTGAGGAAAAAAGCGAAGAATCATAAATGAAAGGAGTGCCAAACAATTATGGCAATTGGAATCAAAGTAAAAAAAGCACCTGCGGATCACGATCTCGGTGCGTCAAAGTTTTTTGGCACTCCCACCGTTCCCCTTGCGTGGGAAGGCGACTTCTATGAGGATGAGATTTTCCTCTGCCAAATCAATCTTGCCGATGTCGCGCATCTTGATAAAGAGAACCGCCTTCCCCACACAGGCTACCTCTATATCTTCTTACATACCGACGGCGGAGATTATGATTTAGAGGCAGACGTGCGCTATTTTGAGGGCGAGCCCGAGCTTGCCATTGATGATTTCAACCTTGAGGTCGAGGGCTATGAACGATTCAACGATGCGTACTTAATGGAGTTCTGCGAGGTCGACGACAGCGAAGCCTGCACACGCCTTCTCGGATTCCCAAGCGATTGGAACTACGAAGATAAGCCCCCAAAGCTTCTTTTGCAATTCGATCCTTTGGATAGTGAAATGGGATTTCTCGATCACCTTGACGGTTTTCTTTATTTCTTCTTTGGCAAGGACGAAAACGATCTTGAAAGCGTTACCTTGGTGGAAGAATACAGTTAAGAGATCTCGATTGTTTGGAAAGGAGATGCAACACGATGCTGAAATACGATCCCGTAGAGGATACTCCTGAATTTCAAGCCATCAAAGATGAGCTTGAAGCAAAAATCATTGCAAAAATAGGCCCTAACAGCGGTATGGGGTATTGCTACCTCTATTGGGAAACCAAGAGGGACATTCTAAAAAAAGACTACGGCATTGAATGGAAATCCCCTGCCCTGCTCAACCCCAAAGTTCGCTTTGATTGAGCACGTTACCATAATCAAATCAAGTACAAAAGCCGATGCGATAATGCATCGGCTTTTGTCGTTTCTAACGGTTATGAATAACGTTTTACAAAAATGCCCTTCCCTCCTCAAACGCCATCTTGTAGCACTCTTCAACAGGATAGAAGCAATCGGACGGGAATGCGCGCGCAGAACACACCTTGACGCCGTTCTCTTGGAGTTTTCTTAAGCATATAACCATTTCAAAGTAGCAATGCGATAGGCTCGACATTTCCGCAACGATAACGATATCAAAAGCTCGTTTTTTGCTATCCTCAAGCAACAATTCCAACCCGGCACGCCTCCCGCGCTCCATACATCCCGGAGCAATATCGATGTAATGGTCTACAATTTCGAGCTCGTTTTCCTCGGCATACTCTTCACAATCAATCAGTTGCTGCTTGATCGAGTCGTGCGGTCTCTCGTTGTTCTCGCACCGCGTATAAATAACAGCTTTCATTTTGTTTTCTCCTTTCATTTTTTGGGGTACACTGATATTATAGTTAACTCTTTTGATTTTTTTCGCTTTTTTTGAAAAAACTTGGACTTGTAAGGAAAAAGCCACGAACGATAGCTCGTGGCTTTTGTTTTGCAGGTGCACCCATTAGGAGCCTTCCTGGCTCAGGGTGCCCCTTTCGGGGCAATCACTATGACATCACTTCAGGGCAGATGTGGAAAGGAAAGTCTGAACGAAGATAATAACCAATCATAGTGTTGCCGCCTTCTGTCGTAAAAAACATCCGTTTTTCTTGACCTTTCAATTCTTTGTATCTCTACATAATCATTATACGCAGACAAAAGGCGAAACATAACCCGATTTTTAAGTTTTTTTAGAAAAAATTGAAACATTAGCACGAAAACTCACTATAATAGATAAAACTGCACATACCTCCTCTACTTTTTATCAACACATAAAAAATACAACATAGGTTTCGAAATGAAAAACCATACGAAAAAAACCTTTCTACAACACTTCCTTTTTCAAAGACTAACAGATGAATATTCATATTAGCGGCGACCACTATGACGCTTGAACGTATTCTGTAAAATTCCATTCGTATCTGTTGACTATATTATAGTTCGCTTTTTTGTAAATATGGAAAAAACAAAGAAAAATTTTTCTTTGTCCGTTTTAAGGACATATTTTTAACCATTTTGAAAGATTGATTCGCACAAAATCGACTGGGTTATTTGCAAGAAATCACACGTCTTGTTTGTGGACATAAAATGCGACAAAAACAACGGTAAAAATCTATATATATTATAAGCATTGAGAACTGATTTTTTACGTGCATTTTTGCTAAATAGTACGACTGTTTTTCTCCATCAAAAACGGACAAAAACATTGGCATTTTAGCGCAAAAAATCAGCAAAAGCTGAGAATCGTTTTTGGCGCATTTTACAGGCACAAATATCGAAGAAAAATTGGACGTATTTTATTATAATGCAATATAGTATCAATCAACAAAATAAAAACCTATCACTCGAGCACCATCCTTTGTGGATGATGCTCTTCTTTGTTTGGATTAAACAATTATTGCTCTTTCAAAAAATTTTGTATTTCGTTTAAAGTCTCTTTTTAGGAAAACACATATGGAAACCCCTATTAAAATTCTCATTTCGACAACCTTAAAAACTAAAAAAGCAGAAAAATACAAGATTTTGTAGTTGTCAAGCAATTTTGAGTTATATTCTCCTTTTGAGCTTTATACAATAAAACATATGTAATTGTTTTCCCTATAAGAAAACTAAAAAGATCAATAAAATTAAGGATGTGAAAAGATATCAATCATTTAATTTTTTATTTTAGGAGTTATGATATGGAATCAAATCACATCAAAAGCATTTTTCTGAATGCAAGCATTGGGAAGGAGGGATACACGCGCGTATGGATCGATCTGATCAATCAGTTAGAAAAGAAGAAAAGCGTCGTTTTCTCTTCTCAAACGTAAAAATTTTATGCAAAATGTGCTATAATATCTTTGGAGGAAAACAGTACATTCTTGCCAGGGAGGCAAGAGTATGAAAGAAAAAGTAGCCATTTATTGCAGACTGTCCGAGGAGGACAAAAACAAGCAGAATGCCACCGACGATTCGGGGAGCATTCAAAATCAAAAGGCGATGCTGCGCGAATATGCCGAGCACATGGAATGGGAAATTTATGATATTTACAGTGATGATGATTATGCCGGATCGGATCGCAACCGTCCCGAGTTCAAGCGCTTGCTTGCCGACGCTCAGGCTAAAAAATTTGATATTATCCTCTGCAAAACACAATCCCGTTTTACTCGTGAATTGGAGCTTGTGGAGCGATACATACACGGTCTGTTCCCTATTTGGGGTATTCGCTTCGTCAGCATCGTTGACAACGCAGACACCGCCAACAAGGGCAACAAAAAAAGCCGTCAGATCAACGGTCTTGTCAACGAGTGGTATCTGGAGGATATGTCTGACAGCATCAAATCCGCCCTTGACAGCCGCCGCAAAAACGGCTTTCATATCGGCTCGTTTGCGCTCTACGGCTACAAAAAAGATCCCGACATCAAAGGTCATCTGATCATCGACGAGGAAGCTGCCGCTGTGGTGCGAGAGGTATTTACCCTCTTTTCTCAAGGCTACGGCAAGACGGCGATCGCACGGATGCTCAACGACCGAGGGATACCCAATCCCACCGAGTACAAGCGTATGCAGGGGCTTCGTTTCAGTCTGCCGCCGAGCAAGAACAGCACGCTGTGGAAGTATTTCGCCATTTCGGATATGCTGACCAACGAGACCTACATCGGCAATCTCGTGCAAGGAAAATACGAGAGCATTTCGTATAAAACGAGTATAAACCGCCCTCGCCCCAAGGAGCAATGGTTTCGAGTGGAAGGCACTCACGAGCCGATCATTGACCGTGCCCTGTGGGACAGAGTGCAGAAAATGATCGCCGAGCGAGCCAAGCCGTTTAAGGTCGGTACCATCGGACTTTTTGCCAAGAAGGTGCGGTGCGCATCCTGCAGGTACGTCATGCGTTCGTCAAAATCGGGTGGCAGACATTTTCTGCAATGCCCCAGCCGACACTACGCCAAGGGTGCTTGCAAGGGCGCGTTTATTTCGGTGGATAGGCTTGAACGAATGGTGATCGACGAACTGCGGCGACTCAATGCAGAATATCTTGATATGGACGAGTTGGAACGTAAGGTGCAATTTAACGCCGAACTCCTCACGCAAAAGCAAGAAATCGAAGCCGAAATCGCCACATATCAAGGAAAGATCAATCAGTTTTCCAAAGGCGTGCGTGACCTTTATCTTGACAAGGTCAAGGGGCTGATTTGCAAAGCGGATTTCATTGAACTGTCGAAGGACTTTACCTCACAAAAAGAACACCTTGAAGCGCAGGTGCTGGAATGTCAAAAGCAAATTGCGGAGATCGAGGTTAAAATTGCCGTGGGTGACAACCGCCGAGAATTGATCGAAAAATACGTCAAGATAGAGCATCTGACACGGGAAATGGTGGAGATTTTAATCGACAAAATCATGGTCGGAAGGCGTATTCCGGGGACACGAAACGTCCCCATCGAAATTCATTGGAATTTCTGAAAAACGGGTTACCCCAAAAGCGCCGTAAACCCTTGTAAAATAAGGATTTTTCGCACTTTTACACTCCACGATTTTGTTGCGAATACGTGATAGTAACAGAGCAAAAGGCGCGCACGACCTACGACAACCTCATTCGCTTGTGCGATGACCCCGACGTGCGTGATCCTCTGCGCTACCTGCGTGAGCGTGAGATCGTGCACTATCAACGCTTTGGAGATGCCTTGAGAATCGCTCAAGAGAAGCTCGACAGCAAAAACTTCTACGCGATCAACCCCGCGTTTGACAAGGGCTGCAACAAATAAAAAGCCAAACGCACCTAACAAATCTTCGGGACGGCTTGAAAAATCAAGCCGTCCTATTTACATATAGAAATTTTTATGGTATAATTGAATCAACAGATAAGAACCTGTGAGCGAGGTGAAGGATGTGAAATACATAGAATACGGAGACGCAAACAAGGATGCAATCATTCTTTTGCACGGGGGCGGATTTTCATGGTGGAATTATCGAGAGATCGCCGAAACACTTTCATCCGATTATCATATCATCCTTCCAATATTGGACGGTCACGCGGAAAGCAACTATGATTTTTCGACGATAGAGGACAATGCAGCAAGAATCATCTCTTTTATTGACGAGCACTTAGGCGGCTCCGTTCTGCTGATCGGGGGATTATCCCTTGGCGGACAAATCCTGCTTGAAATTCTATCACAAAGAAAAAATATTTGTCGATATGCGTTGGTTGAGAGTGCACTGGTGATACCTTCAAAATTCACATATTCCATGATCAAACCTGTATTTGGAAGTTGCTACGGGTTGATAAAGCACAAATGGTTTGCAAAGCTTCAATTTCGATCCTATCGAATAAAGCAAGAGCTTTTCGAGGACTATTTTCGAGATACCTGCGGCATTTCAAAACAAAATATGATTTCCTTTTTACAAGCAAACAGCTTGTATTCTGTGAAAGAATCCTTAAAAGAATCTTGTTCAAAGGTTTCGATATTTGTTGGTGAAAAAGAAAACAACGCTATGCAAAAATCCGCAAGCATTATTCATAACGCATTGTCCGGAAGCTCGTTACAGGTTCTTCCCAAAATGTATCACGGAGAATTTTCTATGAACCACGCCAATGACTATGCGAACACAGTGATACAGATGATACAAAATTAGAAAGAACAAGCCGTCCTATTTACTTTTTTATTTTGATGTGGTATAATAAAATTAAAGGAGGTGTTTGTATGAAAAGAATATACTCAAAAAAAGATTTCAGATGTTATACATTTATGGGGCAAGTTCTGTCTAATTTGAATTTAGATAACAAAGATTATTTTTGGTTAATAAGCGATATTGAAGCTTATCCTAGAAAAAAGGAATATCAAGAATTGATTGATAGTAATTCCTATCTTCTGCTGACCACAAGCGAATTGATCGGTATGTTAAAAGAAGATGATTTTCAATGGATATGGGCTGTTTTTTCTGCAATCCCCTCGAGTTATAAAAGAGAAGATATATTGAAATATGATTTACCATACTTAACATATATTGACGAAGGAAAATATGATCCTCATGTAGATGAGCCTAAAATTCAACATCCTTATGCAGAGTTAGAAATCTATGCAGTTGATAGCTCATATATGTTTATGATTTCGGATAATGATGAACTCATAGCTAAATTTAAAAAGTGCTATCCGAAATATATAGAAGAATAAAAACACTTCATGTTGACTGTATTGGCGATGCTTTGAGAATCGCGCAAGACAACCTGGGCAGCAAAAACTTTTACGCGATCAACCCGTCGTTTGATAAATAAAAAAAGAACAACAAAAGAGGAGCCTCAATGAGACTCCTCTAATTTTGTTTTGATTATTTCTTTTCCTCAACGGGAGCTTCTTCCTTGATGAGTCTTACGATAGCCATTTCAGCTGCGTCACCGCGGCGTGCGCCCAGCTTAAAGATCTGGGTGTAACCGCCGTTGCGGTTCTCGTAAGTGGGAGCAATCTCGTTGAACAGCTTGGAAACAACGTTCTCTTCGGTAATGTATGCAAGAGCTGCACGACGGCTAGCGAGAGTGTTCTTCTTACCAAGCGTAATCATCTTTTCTGCCATAGAACGAACTTCCTTAGCTCTGGTGAGCGTGGTTTCGATCTGTCCGTTCTTAAGCAGCAAGGTAACCATGCCGCGCAGCATTGCTTTTCTGTGCGCAGTGGTTCTGCCAAGTTTTCTGGTTCCGGGCATTGTTAGTCCCTCCTTCTGCTTTACGAATAAGTTTTAATTCAATGTTGGGGAAAGTGAACTGATTACTCTTCCTCTTTCTTGAGTTCAAGACCGAGAGAGTGCAGCTTTTGGATAACTTCCTCCAGCGATTTTTTACCGAGGTTACGAACTTTGATCATATCCTCCTCGGTGCGGCTGATCAGATCTTCAACCGTGTCGATGCCTGCGCGCTTCAAGCAGTTGAAGCTACGTACAGACATGTCAAGTTCCTCAATGGTCATCTCAAGGACTTTCTCCTTGATGGTCTCTTCTCTTTCTACCATGATCTCCTTGTTGCGTGCACCCTCGGAGAGGTCTACGAACAAGTTGAGGTGCTCATTGAGAATCTTGGCACCAAGCGAAATCGCATCCTTTGCGGAGATGGTTCCGTTGGTGAGAATATCCAACGTCAATTTATCGTAGTCCGTTACGTTGCCTACACGGGTATTTTCTACGGTGTAGTTTACGTTGTAAACGGGCGTGTAAATGGAGTCGGTAAAGATGGTTCCGATAGGAGCGGAAACTGCGTTGCCAAGAATTTGGGTCTGCAGCTGCTTGTTTCTATCCTGAGATACGTATCCGCGGCCTGCTGCAAAGGTAAGCTCCATGTAGAAGCGTGCGCCCTCGGCAACGGTTGCGATATGGTGCTCGGGATTGAGAATTTCGATATCGGAATCCTGCTTAATATCGCCTGCAACAACGTCCTTTTCGCCTGTAACGTCGATCATTACGGTCTTAGGGCCGGTGCAGTGCAGTTTGGCAATAATGCCCTTCACATTCAGAACGATCTCGGTAACGTCCTCTTTAACGCCTGCGATCGTAGAAAACTCGTGAAGTACACCATCGATTTTGATGTTGGTTACTGCGTAACCGGGAAGAGAGCTGAGCAATACACGACGCAGGGAGTTACCAAGCGTAATGCCGTAGCCGCGCTCCAAGGGCTCTACCACGAACGTGCCGCGGGAGCCATCTTCTGCTAAATCGGTAGTGGTAATATTGGGCTTTTCAATCTCGATCATTCCAAATAATCCTCCTTAAATTTATTGTGTGATACCGTGCAAATTTGCGGTTAGCGCTTTGCTAAACCGTATCGTGTGAAAACTTACGTGGATTACTTGGAATAGAGCTCGACGATCAGCTGTTCGTTGAAATCAAAGTCAACGTCTTCTCTTGCGGGAAGAGTGAGAACGGTAGCGGTCATAGCCTCTGCCTTAACCTCAAGCCACTTGGGAGCGTTTGCAGTTGCTGCAGCCTCTGCCAATGCCTTGAACTTAACGGAATCGCGGCTTGCTTCCTTAACGGCGATAACGTCACCGGCCTTGATGATAAGGGAGGGGATGTTTACCTTTTTGCCGTTTACGGTGAAGTGACCGTGAAGAACCAGCTGACGAGCTTCCTTGTGGGATGCTGCAAAGCCCATTCTGTAAACTACGTTGTCAAGACGACGCTCCAAGAGGCAGATCAGGTTTTCACCGGTCATACCCTCTTTGCGGTCTGCTTCCTCGAAGTAGTTAACAAACTGCTTCTCAAGAACACCGTAGTATCTTCTGGTCTTCTGCTTCTCACGCATTTGAAGTCCGTACTCTCTCATTTTCTTGTTTGCTGCGCCGTGTTGGCCGGGAGCAGTGCTTCTGCGGTCAAGTGCGCACTTACCGGTAAGGCAACGCTCGCCCTTGAGGAAGAGCTTAGTGCCCTCTCTGCGGCAAAGTCTGCAAACAGGTCCAGTATATCTTGCCATAATAATTGTACCTCCAACGAATAATTAAACGCGACGGCGCTTAGGCGGGCGGCAACCATTGTGCGGGATGGGAGTTACGTCTTTGATCATAGTGATCTGCAGACCAACGGTCTCCAAAGCGCGGATTGCGGATTCACGTCCTGCACCGGGGCCCTTGATGAAAACTTCAACACTCTTCAGGCCATGCTCCATAGCAGCCTTTGCTGCGGTTTCGGAAGCGGATTGTGCTGCGAAGGGAGTGGACTTTCTGGAGCCCTTAAAACCAAGTTCACCGGCAGATGCCCAAGAAATGGTGTTGCCAAATGCGTCGGAAACGGTTACGATGGTATTGTTAAAGGTAGCCTGAATGTGAACGGCACCCTTCTCGATATTCTTTCTTTCGCGGCGTCTCTTGACAACTCTTTTAGTATTAACTTTTGCCATTTTTTATGCCACTCCTTTACTTCTTCTTGTTCGCAATGGTCTTTGCGGGACCCTTACGAGTTCTTGCGTTGGTTTTGGTTCTTTGACCTCTTACCGGCAGACCCTTTCTGTGACGGATACCGCGATAGCAGTTGATCTCAACCATTCTCTTGATGTTCATTGCAACTTCACGGTGCAAATCACCTTCAACAGTGTAGTTGTTTTCGATCTCGTCACGGAGCTTGGCTACTTCAGTTTCGGTCAGATCCTTTGCGCGGGTGTCCGGGTTGATGCCGGTCGCTGCAAGGATATCGTTTGCGCTCTTGCGGCCAATACCGTAAATGTAGGTAAGGGCGATTTCTACGCGCTTGTTGTTCGGAATATCAACACCAGCTATACGAGCCATACTGTTTATTCACCTCTCTGTTGATTTTTGCGGTAATTGCGAATTAACCCTGTCTTTGCTTATGCTTGGGGTTTTCGCAAATCACCATGATTTTACCTTTTCTCTTGATGATCTTGCATTTTTCGCAGATCTTCTTAACGGATGGTTTCACCTTCATTGTGTCTCTACCATACCTTTCTTGCTTATTCTGCAATTATTTTGCTCGCCACGTGATGCGTCCCTTGGTCAGGTCGTAGACCGAAACCTCAATGGTTACGCGATCGCCGGGCAGAATTCTAATATAGTTCATACGAAGCTTACCCGAAATGTGTGCGGTAACAATGTGACCGTTCGGGAGCTTTACCTTGAAGCAAGCGTTGGGCAGCGCCTCAACGACTGTGCCTTCAAACTCGATTACATCTTCTTTTTGTGCCAAAAGAATGTTCCTCCTATTTCGTTTAGATTGTTTGTGTTATCAGAAACCTTTTTCTACTTCGGTTAAGATCAGCACACCGTTGCTCGTAAGAGCCACAGTGTTTTCGTAATGTGCCGAAAGACTACCGTCGGCAGTTTTCACTGTCCAGCCGTCCTTCAACTCAATTACGTCTGCCCTACCCACGTTAACCATCGGCTCGATCGCAAGCGTCATGCCAACCGACAAGCGGAGGCCTCTGCCGGGAGTGCCGAAGTTTGGAACGTCGGGTTGCTCGTGCATATCCGTACCGATTCCGTGTCCAACATAGCGTTTAACGGTGCTGAACCCGTTTTGGCGTACCAAAGTATCAATAGCCGAACCAACGTCGCCAAGGCGGTTGCCCGATTCGAGCTTTGCCACGCCTGCCCAAAAGCTATCGCGTGTAACTTGAATCAGCTTTTTTGCCTCTTCGCTTACGTTCCCTACGGGAATGGTTCTTGCCGAATCACCAACGTAGCCGTGATAAACGGCGCCGGTGTCGATTTTGACGATGTCGCCATCCTTAAGGATGCGATTTTTGGCGGGTATGCCGTGAATGACCTCGTCATTGATGCTGATGCATGCGCTGGCAGGAAAGCCGTGATACCCCAAAAACGCAGGGGTCGCTCCGCACTTTTCGATGTGCCGACGAATGGCTTGGTCAATTTCATACGTGCTGATGCCGGGTTGGACCATATCACGGGCGATGAGCAATGCCTCGCCCGTAATACGACCTGCATCTCTCATTGCGGTAATTTGTGCAGCATTCTTAAGTGTAATCATACTTTACGCCTCTACCGTTTTGAGTGTTTGGAATACAAGAGCAGTGGTGTCTGCCACCTCTTCTTGCCCCTCCACCGTGAGAAGCAGCCCACGCTCAGCGTAAAACGCCTTGAGGGGTTCTGTTTCTCTATGGAAGGTCTCCAATCGTTTTTTTACAGTTTCTGCTGCGTCGTCGGCTCTGATATACAAAGCCTCGCCGCATCTGTCACAAACACCCTCTTTGATGGGAGGATTGTAAACGACGTGATAGGATGAGCCGCAAGAGCAAACTCTGCGTCCGCTCATACGCTCAATAATTTTTTGGTCGGGAACCTCAATGCTGAGCACGGCATCAATGTGAATTCCCATCGTTTCCAGAGCCTCTGCTTGAGGAATGGAGCGCGGAAAACCATCTAAAAGAAAGCCGTTTTCGCAGTTGTTCTCTACCATATACTTCTTGATAATTCCGATAACCACGGAATCCGGAACCAGCTGACCTGCTTCGATATAGGCTTGTGCCTCGTTACCAAGCGCGGTGCCTGCCTTGCGCTCCGCACGGAGAATATCTCCTGTTGCGATAGCGGGAATTTGATATTTTTCGGAAATCTTCGCGGCTTGGGTTCCTTTACCCGCGCCGGGAGCGCCCATTAAAATCAGATTCATAATTTCCTCCGGTAAATTACCGATTAGTCAAGAAAGCCCTTGTAGTTACGCATCGAGAGCTGAGCCTCGAGGTCACGAACGGTCTCAAGAGCAACACCTACGGCGATGAGGAGCGAAGTGCCCGTGAACGCCAAGCTGGTGAAGGTAGCACCGGGAATCAGAGATACGATCGCACTGACAATCAGAGGAGTAGCTGCGATGATTACCAGGAAGATTGCGCCCATAAGGGTTACGCGGTTGAGGATCTTCTTGATAAAGGGTGCCATTTCTTGAGGACGAATGCCGATGATGGCACCGCCGTTGTTACGAATGTTATTTGCTACCTCTACGGGGTTAAAGGAGATTGCAATGTAGAAGTAGGAGAATGCAACGATAAGTGCGATGAAAACGATGATATAAACAGGAGATGTTGCTCCCAACCAATCGTTAACAAACTTTGCAAATCCCGTTTCGGGAAGGAACGCTGCGATCGTTGCGGGAATGGATACGATGGAGCTTGCGAAGATAACGGGCATAACGCCTGCCATGTTCATCTTCAGGGGCAGGTTGGTCTTTTGACCACCGTAGGTCTTGCGGCCAACAACCTTCTTTGCGTAAATAACCTTGATGCGGCGCTCGGAGTTGGTGAACCAAACAATGAGCACGATTGCACCCAGAGTCAATGCGATAGAAGCGATAACGCCAACAATGCCGAGAACGAGATCCCAACCGGACTTCCACTCGCCAAATCTATCCTTCAGCATACCAATGGTACCCTGAACGGTGCCGGTCATACCGGAGATGATGTTAGCAAAGAGGATGATGGAGATACCGTTGCCGATACCGTGATCGTTGATCTTTTCTGCCAACCACATGATAAGAGATGCACCTGCGCAGAGGCAAGCGATCATTACAAACCATGCGAATACATAGTTGCTATCACCCTTTTTAACGGTGAGCCAACCCTCGTTCATGCTGAACAGGTTAACGTAACCGTAAGCGGTGATAAGGGAGAGAACTACTGTTACCCAACGGGTAGCAGCGGTGAGCTTCTTTTTGCCTTCTTCGTCCTTAGACATTCTTTCCAGTGCAGGAATTGCAATGGAGAGAAGCTGGATAACGATGGATGCAGTGATATACGGGCTTACAGACAGTGCAAAGAACGTGCCTTGGCTGAATGCGCTACCGGACATCATGGAGAGCATACCGAAGATACCGTCGCTAAGGAAGTTGGAATAGCTTTCGATCTGGTCAACGTTGATATAAGGGATGAAGAGGTTTGCACCAATGCGGTACAACAAAATGATCATCATGGTAAAGAGAAGCTTCTTGCGAAGTTCCGGGACTTTCCATGCGTTTACAAACGTTTGAATCATCCTTATACCTCCTCTGCCTTACCGCCTGCTGCCTCGATCTTCTCCTTCGCGGTTGCCGAAAATACGGCTGCCTTTACAGTGAGCTTTTTGGTGAGTTCGCCGTTGCCGAGAACCTTGAGGCCATCAAGGGGCTTGCGAACGATTCTTGCTGCCAACAGCATATCGAGATCAACTACGGTGCCGTCTACGAACTTGTTCAGATCTTGAACGTTAACAATCGCATAGTTGGTTGCGAAATGGTTGTGGAAGCCTCTCTTGGGGTGAGTTCTATAAATGGGGAATTGTCCACCCTCGAAACCGAGGCGAACACCGCCGCCGGAGCGAGCGTTTTGTCCCTTGTGTCCCTTGCCGGCGGTCTTGCCGTTACCGGATCCGGGGCCTCTGCCCTTTCTCCAGTTCGCCTTTGCGGAACCGGCTGCGGGTTGAAGTTCATGGAGTTTCATATCTGCCATTACCTCCTTATGCGTTTTCTACGGTTTCAACCGTAACGAGGTGAGAAAGAACCTTAACCTTGCCGGCGAGAACTGCGTCGTCGTTGTGAACGATGCTGTCACCGATCTTGTTCAATCCCAAAGATTTTGCAGTTGCCTTTTGATTGGGCTTGCAGCCGATAAGGCTCTTGGTAAGTGTTACTTTTTTCATTGCTTGCTTACCTCCAATCAACCTTTAACCTGCTCAACAGAGATATCACGAATCTTCGCAACCTCTGCTGCGGTGCGGAGTTCCTTCAAGCCTTCCATAGTTGCCTTAACAACGTTGGTGGGGTTGTTGGAACGCAGGCACTTTGCGCGAATGTTCTTAATGCCGGCAGCCTCAAGTACCATACGTACCTTGCCGCCTGCGATAATACCGGTACCGGGTGCGGCGGGCTTAAGGAGAACCTTACCTGCGCCAAATACACCTACTACCTCGTGAGGGATGGAAGTGCCCTTAAGGGACACGGTTACCATATTCTTCTTTGCATCTTCAATACCCTTGCGGATTGCCTCGGGTACTTCTGCTGCCTTACCAAGGCCTACGCCTACGTGACCTGCGCCGTCACCAACAACCATAAGTGCTGCGAAACGAGCTACACGACCACCTTTAACGGTCTTGGATACACGGTTCAGAGCGATGAGCGATTCTTTCAAATCGTGCTCAGCCGGATTAAACTTTTCTGCCATAATTTCCTCCAAAAATATTCAATAAACCAATTAGTTTGTTGAACAGTGTACAAACCGGAAAATCAGAACTTCAGGCCGCCCTCGCGAGCGCCTTCAGCCAGTTCCGATACACGTCCGTGATACAGGTAACCGCCACGGTCGAATACAACCTCAGTGATTCCCTCTGCGATTGCCTTCTCGGCAATCATTTTGCCAACTTCTCTTGCTGCTGCCTTGTTGCCGCCGTCTGCGGTGAAGCTCTTACCGAAAGTGGAAGCGCTTACCAAGGTTACGCCCTTAACGTCGTCAATGATCTGTGCGCTGATGTTCGCATTGGAACGATACACAGCCAGACGCGGACGCTCGGCAGTACCCGAAATCTTTGCTCTGACTCTCTTATGTCTCTTAAGACGAGCCTTGTTTGCATCTTTTCTCGATACCATATCACTTCACTCCTTTCAATTATTTGCCCTTGCCGGCCTTACCAGCCTTGCGACGTACATACTCAGTGGAGTACTTAACGCCCTTGCCATGGTAGGGTTCGGGAGGTCTCTTGCCTCTGATAACAGCTGCCATTTGGCCAACCTTTTGCTTATCAATACCCTTAACGATAATGGTATTTGCATCCGGAACGTCGAAGGTGATGCCATCTTCTTCGGTCAAGATGAACTTGGACTGAGGAAGACCGGTTCCGGGCATAAGGGAGTGACCAAGGAAGAGTTGCAGGTTTTTGCCCTGCTTAACAACTCTGTAACCTACGCCAACGATCTCGAGCTTTTTGGAGAAGCCGTTGCTAACGCCTTCTACCATGTTAGCCAGGAGTGCGCGGGTGAGACCGTGAAGACTTCTGTCTTCTTTATCGTCGGTGGGACGAGTAACGATTACTTCGTTTCCGTTTACCGCAATGTTCATGCGGCTGTTGAAGGTTTCAGTCAATGTGCCAAGCTTGCCGGTTACGGTAACTACGTTGCCATCAGCAACGGTAACGGTTACGCCTGCGGGAAGCACGATGGGCATTCTACCAATTCTAGACATTGTTCAATACCTCCGTTCCGATTACCATACAAACGCGAGGACTTCGCCGCCTACGTTGAGGGACTTAGCCTTCTTGCCTGTCATGATACCCTTGGATGTGGAAACGATTGCAATGCCGAGGTCGTTCATAACGCGGGGCATATCCTCGCAACCTGCGTAGATACGCAGACCGGGCTTGGATACGCGGCGGATACCACGAATAACCTTTTGCTTGCCTTGCAGATACTTCAGGGTAATGCGGATAACACCTTGCTTACCGTCGTCGATGATCTGGAAGGACTTAACGTAACCCTCTTCAACGAGGATCTCGGCGATTGCCTTTTTCATGTTGGATGCCGGAATGTCAACAGTTTGATGCTTTGCGTTGTTAGCATTGCGAATTCTTGTGAGCATATCGGCAATTACGTCTGACATTTGCATATTAATTTTCCTCCTTATGCAAGTTAAATCATTCTTGCTGCCCGTGGGGGCGGCGTATCGGGGGTTAAATCCAACTGCCGAACTCTTTTGCCGGCCGGTTTAATTTCCTACCGATAGTTGGGGGTTTTTTATTTGGAGCGTGCCCCAAAGGGGCAACGCTTGCCATTAAATTATTACCAGGATGCCTTCTTTACGCCGGGAATTTGGCCCTTGTAAGCCAATTCGCGGAAGCAGATACGGCAGATGCCGAACTTACGGAGATAAGCGTGAGGGCGGCCGCAGATCTTGCAGCGGTTGTACTCTCTGGTGGAGAACTTTTGCTTCTTCTGTTGCTTCAGAATCATAGCTTTCTTTGCCATCGTTGTTACCTCCTATTAGTTCTTTGCGAAGGGAGCGCCGAAGAGCTTGAGCAGCTCGCGAGCTTCTTCATCGGTATTTGCGGTGGTTACAAAGCAGATATCCATACCGCGGATCTTCTCGATTTTATCGTACTCGATTTCGGGGAAGATCAGTTGCTCTTTCAAACCGAGCGCGTAGTTGCCGCGACCGTCGAAAGCGTTGGGATTGATACCCTTAAAGTCACGAACTCTGGGCAGAGAGAAGTTGAACAGTCTGTCCATGAACTCGTACATTCTGTCACCGCGCAGAGTAACCTTTGCGCCGATCTTCATGCCCTGACGGAGCTTGAAGTTTGCAACAGACTTTTTAGCATAGGTGGGAACAGCCTTTTGACCGGTGATGATACCGAGATCCTTAAGAACTGCATCCAATGCCTTGGAGTTATCCTTAGCGTCGCCAACACCAACGTTGATAACGATCTTATCAAGCTTGGGAATTTGCATAACGCTCTTGTAGTTAAATTGTTTCATCAAAGCGGGAGCAACTTCGGCTTTGTACAAATCTTTCATTCTTGCCATTAGTTCTTACCTCCCGTTTTTTTGATTTCCTCGGTTCTGAGAACCTTACCGCATTTTGCGCAAAGAGTCTTAATGATCTTAGTACCATTCTCGTCTACGCTCTTTTCGGTCTTTACACGAACGCCCTGCTTGCAGTTGGAGCAGTAGAGAGCGACGTTGGAAGCGTAAATAGCGCCTTCTGCATCAATGATGCCGCCGGTCTCGCCCTGTCTGCGGGGTTTGACGTGCTTGTGGATGATGTTAATACCCTTAACGATTACTTTTCCCTCTTCGGGAGAAACTGCGATTACCTCGCCCTGAACGCCCTTGTCATCTCCGGAGAGAACAACAACGGTATCACCTGTTTTAATGTGCATCTTTGCCATTGTTCTTACCTCCATTAAAGTACTTCGGGAGCGAGGGACAGGATCTTAAGGTAATCTCTGTCACGAAGCTCTCTTGCAACAGGCCCAAAGATACGGGTTCCGCGAGGAGTCTTGTCGTCACGGATGATAACTGCTGCGTTTTCATCGAACTTAATATAAGAGCCATCTGCTCTCTTTGCACCATGTCTGGTTCTTACTACAACTGCCTTAACAACGTCGCCCTTTTTAACAACGCCGCCGGGAGCTGCTTTTTTAACAGCGCAAACAACTACGTCACCGATGTTGGCATATCTTCTGCCAGTGCCGCCAAGGACTCTGATGCACATCAGTTCCTTAGCGCCCGTGTTGTCTGCAACCTTCATCAAAGATTGTTGCTGAATCACTTTAATTTCCTCCTACTGATTCAATACGCTACGACGTATTTACTATTCGAATAAGTGAATTTTACACCGAAAAGCGGATTATTTCGCTTTTTCGATGATTTCGACAACACGCCATCTCTTCGTCTTGGAAAGGGGTCTTGTCTCCATAATCTCTACCTTGTCGCCCTCGCCGCAGATGCCGTTTTCATCGTGTGCGTGAACCTTCAAGGTTCTCTTAATAATCTTACCGTAAATGGGGTGCTTTACGTTGTCCTCAATAGCAACAACAACAGTCTTGTTCATTTTGTTGCTTGCAACGATACCCACTCTGGTTTTTCTAAGTGCTCTTTCTGCCATGACTTACGCCTCCTCTTTCTTCATTTCCTGAAGAACCGTCATCACGCGTGCGATGTCGTGCTTAACTTCAGTCATTTTGTGAGGGTTGTCAAGTTGATTGATTGCATGTTGGAAACGGAGATTGAAAAGCTCGGACTTGAGTTCCTTCAGCTTCGCTTCAAGCGCTTCCACAGACATTGTTCTGAGTTCAGCTGCTTTCATCTGATTAACCCTCCTTTACTTCTTCTGCCTTGGAAATGAACTTGGTCTTGATGGGGAGCTTGTGTCCGGCAAGACGCATAGCTTCTTTTGCAACGTCCTCGGCAACGCCGTCCATTTCGAACAGAATTCTGCCCGGCTTAACAACGGCTACCCAGTACTCGGGAGAACCCTTACCGGAACCCATACGGGTTTCAGCAGGCTTTTCGGTGATGGGCTTATCGGGGAAGATCTTGATCCAAACCTTACCGCCACGACGAATGTAACGAGTCATAGCGATACGGGCTGCTTCGATCTGGTTGCTGGTGATCCAAGCGGGCTCGGTTGCAACAAGGCCGTACAGACCATTGCTCAGCTCGGTGCCGCGGGATGCTTTACCCTTCAGTCTTCCGCGTTGAACACGACGGAACTTTACTCTTTTAGGCATTAACATGATTATTTCGCGCCTCCTTCTCTAGGAGTTCTCTCTTTGCGCTCACCGCGGAAGTTGTTGTTGCCACGGTTATCTCTGCGCTCGCCACGGTTGTTATCTCTACGATCACCACGGCGGTTGTCTCTGCGATCGGGGCGACCGTCACGACGGTCGTTGCGACGAGAGTTGCTACCGGGACGGTTAACCTCGTTGAGGATTTCGCCCTTGTAGATCCAAACCTTGATACCGATCTTACCGTAGGTGGTGTTTGCTTCTGCAAAACCATACTCGATGTCAGCTCTCAGGGTTTGAAGCGGAATGGTACCTTCGTGATAGTGCTCGGAACGTGCGATTTCTGCACCGCCAAGACGGCCGCCGCAGTTAATCTTAATACCCTTAGCACCAAGACGCATGGTGTTACGAATAGCCATCTTCATTGCGCGACGGAAAGCAACACGACCTTCCAGCTGTCTTGCAATGTTCTCGGCAACCAGCTGTGCATCGAGGTCGGGTTGACGGATCTCAACAACGTTGAGAGCTACGGGCATACCAACCATCTTTTCCAGCTGCAGACGATACTTTTCAATCTCTGCACCGCCGCGACCGATAACCATACCGGGCTTAGCGCAGTTTACGAACACTCTAACTCTGTGGCCATCGCGCTCGATTTCAATTTTGGAAATACCTGCGTCATAAAGTTCCTTCTTGAGGTACTTTCTAACGTTGTAGTCGGAAACAAGGGTATCACCAAAGACTTCGTCCTTTGCGAACCATCTCGAATCCCAGTTTTTAATCACGCCCACTCTAAGACCGTGGGGATTTACTTTCTGACCCATTCTATTGTTTCCTCCTCTCTCAGTCTCTTTCCTTAACAGCCATTGTTACGTGGCTGGTTCTCTTCAGGATGCGGTCTGCGCTTCCCTTTGCACGGGGCATGATTCTCTTCAGAGTCGGGCCGGGGCAAACGAAGCACTCGGAAACGTACAGTTTAGAAGCATCCATTTGGAAGTTGTTTTCTGCATTTGCAATTGCGCTTTTCAGGAGCTTAATGAGAAGCTCGGAAGCCGCGCGAGGCTTGTTTTGAAGAATTCCCATAGCGGTGGCAACGTCCTTGCCGCGGATCAGATCGAGAACGATTTGAACCTTGCGAGGGGAAATTCTTGCGTATTTCAGATAAGCTTTTGCTTCCATTTTCACAATTCCCCTTTCAATTATTTACCGTTATTGGAAGTTTTGGATCCTGCGTGGCCCTTGAAGGTACGAGTGAGAGCAAACTCACCGAGCTTGTGGCCAACCATATCTTCGGTTACATATACCGGAACATGCTTTTTGCCATCATGAACTGCGATCGTGTGACCGACGAATTCCGGGAATATGGTGGATGCGCGGGACCAGGTTTTGAGAACCTTCTTTTCGTTCTTTGCGTTCATTTCGCAAATACGATTGTAGAGCTTTTCCTCAACAAAAGGTGCTTTTTTAAGACTTCTGCTCATTCTATATTCCCTCCTTATTTAGCATTTCTGCGCTTTACGATGAACTTATCGGTACGCGACTTCTTATTTCTGGTCTTATAACCCAGAGCAGGCTTGCCCCAAGGAGTAAGCGGGCCGGGATGACCGATGGGAGACTTACCTTCACCACCACCGTGAGGGTGATCGCAGGGGTTCATTACAGAACCGCGAACAGTAGGACGGATGCCCTTGTGGCGGGTCTTACCTGCTTTACCAACCTTAACAGTGTCGTGCTCAACGTTACCTACCTGACCGATGGTTGCCTTGCACTCGAGACGAATGTAGCGAACCTCGCCGGAAGGAAGACGGATCTGAGCCATGCCGTTAGCTTCTTTGGAAATCAGCTGAGCCATAGCACCTGCGGAGCGAACGAGCTGTGCGCCCTTGCCGGGGTAGATCTCGATGTTGTTGATAACGGTACCAACAGGAATGTTGGCGATGGGGAGAGTGTTGCCAGGCTTAATGTCGGCAGTGGGACCGGAATATACAACGTCACCGGTCTTCAGGCCTTCGGGAGCGATTACGTAGCTCTTGGTGCCTTCGGTATCCTGCAACAGTGCAATATATGCGGTACGGTTGGGGTCGTACTCGATACCAACGACGGTGTTAGCGTTAGGATTCTGACGCTTGAAGTCGATGATTCTGTACTTAATCTTGTTTCCGCCGCCTCTGTGACGAACAGTGATGCGGCCGTAGCTGTTACGACCTGCGTGCTTTTTCTTAGTAACAATCAGGCTCTTTTCGGGAGTAAACTTTGTGATCTCCTCGAAAGAAGGAACAGTCATGTTTCTTCTGGCCGGTGTTGTAGGCTTATACTTAATTGTAGGCATTCTCGTTACCTCCTACTCTTAGTTAAGGCCTGCGAAGAACTCGATCTCGCCGGAGTCAGCAGTCAGAGTAACGATTGCTTTCTTCCATTCGGATGTGTAACCGAAGTGTACACCGAGTCTCTTGGGCTTCTTCTTCATATTGATGGTGCGAACGCTGGCAACCTTAACCTTATCTGCCTTGAAAACTTCCTCAACAGCCTTTGCGATCTCGGGCTTAGTTGCGTCCTTGCGAACTTCGAAGACATAGGTCTTGGAAGCGAGCAGGTCCATGGAGTTCTCAGTAATGATCGGTCTTACAATGATATCGTGAGCCGTTTTCATTATGCGTACACCTCCTCGAGTTTCTTCACTGCGTCAACAGTCATAACCAGCTTTTCAGCATTCAGAATGTCGTAAACGTTCAGAGTGGTGCTCTGGGTGGTCTTAACATTGGGAATGTTGTTGCAGCTGAGAATTACTGCTGCGTTAGCATCTTGAGTGCCGTTCAGAACAACCAGCGCGCTTTGAGACTTAACAGCCTCGCGAGTAGCGGTTCCGTAAACGGTGTTGCCATCCTCAACGGTGATGGTCTTGTAGTTCTTGGTGTAGGTCTTTTCAAAGCCGAAGGTCTTGAACATGCCTGCCAAGGTCTTGGTGGAGGGCTTGTTGCCTTCCAGAGCGATGTTGTCAACGATAACGAGGTTACCGTTTGCAACCTTATCGGAAAGTGCGCTGAACAGAGCAACACGGCGTGTCTTCTTGTTCATTGCAATGCGATAGTCACGGGGCTTGGGACCGAGTGCGATACCGCCGTGTGTCCATTGAGGAGAACGGGTGGAGCCTTGACGAGCTCTGCCGGTACCCTTTTGTCTCCAGGGCTTTCTACCGCCGCCGGAAACCTCGGAACGGGTCAGGGTGGATTGAGTACCCTGTCTCTGGTTCATCAGATAAGTTCTGACTGCGGCATGGAGAACAGCGCCGTTTACATCTGCACCGAAGATATTGTCATTCAGTGTAAGTTCGCCGACTTCTTTGCCGGACATATTAACGATTTTTACTACTGGCATTGTTTACTTCCTCCTTCCGCTTATGCTTTTACCGAGTCGCGGATGAACACGATGCCGTCCTTAGCGCCGGGAATGGCGCCCTTGATGGCGATCAGGTTCTTCTCGCTGTCGATTTTTACAACTTTCAAGTTTTGAACAGTTACTTGTTCGTTACCGTATTGGCCGGCCATCTTCTTGTTTTTGAAGATTCTAGCGGGGTCGATAACACCCATAGATCCGGATTGGCGGTGAATAGGACCGATACCGTGGGTCTTGCCCAGCAGGTGCAGGTTCCATCTCTTAATTGCGCCGGTGTATCCGCGGCCCTTCGTCGTACCGGTTACGTCGACCTTGTCGCCAGCGGCGAAGGTATCGACAGTGATGAAGTCGCCAACGTTTGCGGAGCAATCATCAAGGCGGAATTCCTTAAGATGCTTCTTCATGGGAACGCCTGCTTTTTCGAAATGTCCGATCTCGGGTTTTGTCAAATGCTTTGCCTTAACTTCTGCAAAGCCAAGCTGCAGAGCATTGTAGCCGTCCTTTTCAACGGTCTTCTTTTGTGCTACTACGCACGGACCAGCTTCGATAATGGTTACGGGAATGACGTTTCCAACTTCGTCGAAGATCTGCGTCATACCGAGCTTTTTACCGATAATAGCCTTTTTCATTTTGTTTTTCCTCCTGTAAATTATTGGTTGACGAGCGCGTCGCCAACATGACTTACAAAGTTACCGATCATTTTCGACTCATAGAGTCAACAACTCGGCTGTTGTCTTTGTGGAATTGGTTTTTTGGTATTGTGATTGAGTGCTTGATGTTAAATCTGTTTATCAGATCTTAACCTCGATCTCAACACCGGCGGGAAGTTCAACACTCATCAGCGCGTCTACAACCTTTTGAGACGGCTTGAGAATGTCGATCAGTCTCTTGTGAGTGCGATACTCGAACTGCTCACGGCTATCCTTGTACTTGTGTACTGCGCGAAGGATGGTAATGATCTCCTTCTCAGTGGGAAGCGGGATAGGACCGGAAACCTCTGCTCCGTTTCTGGTTGCAACCTCAACGATCTTCTTCGCTGCGGTGTCAATCAGTACGTGATCATAGCTCTTGAGTCTTACTCTGATCTTCTCTTTAACTGCCATTGTTCTTTGCCTCCTTATCAGATTTCGCTCGTCTGCGGTGTCCCATATATATAAATGGAAGGGATCCGTCCGCAGGCCGCGTTTTTGCAAGGCAGGCATCACCATAACACCGCCCCGTGTGTTTCTTGACTCTCCTGAAAAATGCGGAGTTTGCCCGCTACCATTTTTTCGGTACGGACAAATTCCGGAAAATCAAGCTGCATCGAGGCTCCGTATTGCAACGGAACATGCCACGGTGAACACCTTTCGCCCGGTTGAACGGACATACTCCACGAAAATTCCCCGTTTTCGGCGTCCCGAAACGGCAACCTTTCGCTTCATCGCACATCAAGCTTGTATATTATATCATAAATTGCCTCAAATTGCAACACTTTTTTATCGTTGTTTTTGTAGAAATTTCAATCATAAAATCCACCCAAAATATACAAATTGCACAAAATCAAACCTGAAAAGGTTGCAAAAGGAGGCTCGTGGGAACTTCCCTATGAAAAAATTCTTTTTCTTTCCGATTTTTAGGTAAAAATATAATAATTATTTTTGAAAAGTGTGTAATTGGTCACATTTTGTTCAAATTTGTGTTATATAATAATTGTAACTATGATTTTAGAAAGGAGAGTTGCGTGTGAGAAAAGATACAGTTGCCCGTGTTTGTGCCCTGAGTACTGCGTGTGGCACAACAACTGCAGCGCTTTTGATGAGTGCCGCCGTTGCGTTTTTTTACGATAAAGGCACCAACTATTTTGTTCCGGACGCCCTTCTTTTTAGATTTGCTGTCATTTTTGCATTCCTTGCGTTCGCCGCAGCAATTGCAAATGCGATCATCATTCCCAAAGAAGAAATCGCACAAAAATCCCCCTTCGGCTCTGATCTTTTAACCGCACTCCCTGCAGCGCTCGGTTTTGGCGTGGGTGGCATTTTTATGGTGATTGAATTTGCAAAGAGCCAAAAAATTTTGTTTTTGATCGCAACTCTCTTTTTGCTGATTTCTGCAGCTCACGTTTTGCTCTGCGAGACCGATCGCGTCAAGACATTCTTGGGATTTGCTCCCCCGATTGCATGCGCACTCCTTGTGGCAGTCCTCTACTTTGACACCTCGCTGGAGATGAACGCGCCCTTGAAGGTGGCAGCGCAATGTGCCCTGCTACCTCTGATGCTTTATTTTACCGCTGAGCTGCGTTACTTGCTTGGACGCGAGATCCCTCGCCTCTATCTTGCTCTCGCGCTGATCAGCATCGTGCTGTCCTCTCTTTGTGTTCTCGCCATCCCCGTAGCTTGTCTGACCGGTGCCTTGGAGAACACCAACTGCCTTGCTACCGCCTTGGTTTTGTTTGGCACTAACCTGACCATTTTGTTAAAACTCAAAAGATACCTGAAACCGACCCCCGCGCCCGACGAAAATGACACGAAGGAGACTGACGCGCAATGAACGCCAATATAAGAATTCAGTGGCTTCACAAAAAGCTGACAATGAAAAGCTATCCCAACGCGCAACGCTTGGCTGAAAGATTTGGAATCTCCCACAGACAGGCACAGCGCGACTTTGAATATCTCCGCCGCGAACTGGGTGCGCCAATTGCTTATGACAATAGTCGCAAGGGATTTTACTATGAGGAAAGCTACGTCCTGCCCGTTCTGCTTTCTTCGGACAACGACGACCTTTACATTCCCGAGATCTTTAACGTACACTCCAAGCAGGAGCTTGCCGCAGATGAATCGATCATTCAGATGCAGATCCCCTATTCGGCAACGATAGAGATCAAAAACAAGCTCACCGCGCTGGAGCTGAGCAATTACATCGTGGCAAGAGCGCCACACGACAGATACGTTTGTGAGTTCCACAGTGTGGAGAAATTTTTAGGACTGCTCCTATCAATGGATGCAGATTTTCGCATTGTAGAGCCTTATTGGCTGAGAGAAAAGATTTTGCGCTCGGCAAAACGAGTAGTAGAAAATAATCAAGATTGATAGAAAAACGCGCACACGGTGCGCGTTTTTGTTGCTTGTAAAGCAAAATTATAGGAAAGTTTTGGTCTAACACGCTTGCGTGTTTTCTTTTCTCAAAAGCTTGCGGGGTGGAGGGGCGGCGCCCCCCGTGTTCGGCGCTTTTCTTTTTGAAAACTTTTTCTTTTGCGCCTACTTCGTCAAAAGAAAAAGTGGCAGGCAAGTTTTTGTAAACAAACAGACTGTTTATATGGTAAAATTCCATAGCCGCTTTTTTCTTTGCAAAGTAGAGGCGCAAAGAAAAAGGC
>JBGVQK010000043.1:0-11032 GCA_045127455.1 Eubacteriales bacterium | reverse complement strand
TCGTCGCCCGCGCGAGCGGCATTGATCAGATCGATGTGTGCGGCTTGGTCGTTCTTTTTCATCGGGGGCATCCTTTCGAGGGTATCAAAAAGTTTTCTACACTTTAATTATAACACTTTTTTGTGAAATGTCAACATATTTTTTTACACTTTTCCCACATATTTTTTGCACCCTGCATCATCTTGCACAATTTGAAAGTTTTTGTTTTGGAGATTTCGACGGTTTTTTGAAAATTCTTTGTCCATTTTTCACATTGACAAATGTAAAAAATTGTTACTTTTGGCGTGCTGATTTTTTTAAAAAAAGAATAAAAACGATAAAATTTGGCTTTTTTTGATAAAAATGCAAAAGAATTTGCGCTCATATTTCTGTTTTTCCTTGCATAAGATGTAGCACAAAAACGGATAGAAAAGGAGCTACTGATATGGACAACTACACAAAGAACGATACCGCTGCATTCCGCGTGCAAACGCTGCTTTGTGATAAGCAGGAAATAAATGAGGTAAGCGCTGAGGTCTCCCTGCCCGACTACCAACCCGAAATCAAGCGCTTGGTGCGCGTCAGTGCAACGGTCTCTCCCCCCGCTCACTACGTGGGTGCGGCAAACACCGAGCTTTCGGGCTCTGTAGATTTTTGCATTCTTTATACGGGCAACGACGGATCCCTTTATTCCACCTCGCACACGTCGGAATATCGCATTGCCATTCCCGTAGATCTGCCATCCGACGCCGTGCTTGGCGAGGGATTGGTTTGTGATGCGGATATTCTGCCCGAGCCCTGCAACGCGCGTGTTCTTGCGCCTCGCAAGCTTTCCATCAAGTGCAGACTGCGTGCACGGATGCGTCTGTTTGGCATTCGCTTAATTGAAAACGGCAACCTCATAGCAGGCATCCCTGCTGAAAAATTATATGCCTCAAATGACGTGTGCGAGCTCTTTTCTGGCGTTGGCGAGCCGCTCCTCTTGCACGACGAGATCGTATGCGACACGCAAAGCGAGGACGTGCGCGTGGTTTGTGCCGACGGGCAGGTCTTTATTTCGGAAGCGGTGGCGGGCAGCGGATGCATCAACTGCCGCGGCGAGGTAGCTCTGAAGCTGCTTTGCGCACACGATGCTACGGGGCTTCCCCCCTCACAGCTCTTGCGCCGCATTCCCTTTGAGAGTGCCATAGAGGTGGACGGATGCGAGGTCAACTGTGCGGCATCTGCCTTTGGCACTTGTGCCGACGTGAGCGTAACGGTTGAGGATGGTCGCATTTTGTGTGACCTCTCGCTCATTTTGCAGGGGCGTGCACAACGTGACCGCCACTTGACCTACGTGCGTGATGCTTACGCTTTGGAATCTCTTAGTGAAGGCAAAACCGATCTTCTCACGCTTCCGCAGTCTCGCAGCTGCGTGTGTGCAAATTTCTCACTCGGCAGCACACTGACTGCCGAGGAAGCAGGCTTGCGTGCAGGCGCGACCGTAGTGGATGCACACCTGCTCCCCCTCTCGGCGGAGCTGACGCAAGACAACGGACGGGATATTCTCGCAGGGCGTTGCCGCGTGCATCTGACGCTTTGCGATGAGGCGGGGGAAATTTCCTCGCAAGAGGTAGAGATCCCCTATCGCTATGAGGCAGAAGCGAAGGATGCAAATCTTGCCGACTATCTCGTGCACGTCTCCCCCATCAGCTGCCGCGCGCGCGCCGACGGAGAGCGACTTGGCATTGACGCCGAGCTTGCCGTTTCGTTGATGACAAGAACACAGGCACAGATTCAATATCTTTCCGCTTGCAACGTGGGCGAAAAATGCCAAAAGCTCGACGGTGAGTGCACCATTTGCTTCCCTGCCCCCACCGACACACTGTGGAGCGTTGCCAAGCGATATCATAAGCCACTCGCACACTTGACGGGCATCAATACGCTTCCCTCTCAAGCACAAGCGGCAGCAGCCGATTCAACAGCATCGCTTGCGGGAGTAAATTATTTGTTGGTGTAAAAAAGAACCAGCCACTATTATCGAGAATTTTTATTTTTTACAGGTCATACTATTAGGCCTCCCTCCGGGAGGGAGGTGGCATTTTCGTAAGAAAATGACGGAAGGAGCCCGCGGCATTAACGCATACCACTCACAATAAAACGAGTGATTTTCCTTCGTACACGCGGGCTCCTCCCTACACCGCTTTGCGGTGTTTTCCCTCCTCCCGGAGGAGGGCTCATTTTACATTCGCCTGTCAAATGAATGTGTAACAAAAGATTGACACGCCTCTTTTTCTATGCTATAATAATAGAAAATCGGGTTGTATGTTGAAAGGAACGGACGTATGATTTATTTGCGCATTGCGTTTTTTGTAATTGGCGGAATACTACTGTTGATGGCAGGCGCATTCTACTGGCTTTACCGCTTTTTTGAAAACGAAAAGAAGAACAAAGACAAAATCAAAAAAACAGGTGCTTATTTGGCATCTGTAAAGCATAAAAAGGATGTTCCCGTTTACGGCACAACACCGGGGCGAGGGCTTGCCTCTCTTCGCATCGAAATGATCATAAAGCATCGCAGCCGCGGACGGTATGAGTATATTGTCGACGGCAAAAAGTACCGTATTCGCCACGAGATGTTTGTCAGAAAACGTGAAATGCCTTATATGGTTCCAATCGTTTATATGATCCGCTTTCCGCGCATTGCGATCATTCGAGATGAAAACATGATTTGGGTGAAAGCACTCTTTTGCTTTGTATTTGGATTGTTCTTGATTTCCAATGCACTTCTGCGTTTTTGATAATATACTAACAGAGCCACTATGGTATCTCCATAATGGCTCTTTCTTTTTAATTTTTCAACAGCTTCTCGCATTCCGCGAAAAAGGCGGTGCGCTGTTCGGAGGAAAGGACTGCATACACCACGCAATTGCCATAAACGCGCACCTCGGCATCGCGCAGCTTGGGCGTCTGGGTTGGCATATAGGAGTTGTACCACTCTTGGTTTTCATTGTATCGCTTTTGCAAGTATCCTTGCGTAAGCATCGAACGCACGGCATTCCCCTTGCCATCCTCTACCCAAAAGATGCCAAACTCGTCAAGGTCGTTGGTGTTTTGCGCGTAATAGACCTGACTTTCTTTGACGTATTCGGGAATTTCGATATATTCCTTGATAAAGTCTTGATCCTCACCGATCCACTTGCTCTCGGTTGGCGTTTTTTGAGCAAGGGTGGCGGCAATTTCTTTTGCGTTGACGTTCTTTTTATACTCTCCCGTGGCACACGACGAAAGAATAAAAATGGCGCACATAAGTGCCAAAAATGCCGCCCGTGCGGCTTTTTTCATTGCTTTTTTCATTGATTTCTCCTCTTTTGTTTATTCTGTTTTTGCGATATGTTCGCACAAAAACGCAAGTATGGCGCGGTACGCATCGTTTGTTAGGTGGATGCCGTCGCCGATATCATAAGTCGGGGATAGCGCACCGCTCTCACTCCTCAAAAACGCGGCTGTGTTGATATAGTCGACGTTTTCATACTCCTTTGCAAGTGCCGCAATATGGGCGTTGAGAGCGTTTATTTGCTTGTTTAACTCGTCCGTCGGCAAGGAAAACGTCGTATTCTCCCCCACGGGATAGACCGATTGCAAAAGAATTTTTGTATTTGGAGAGCGCGCGAAAATTCCATCTATTAATGCGCGATAATTTCGCAAAAATGCTTCGGGATCGCGACTCCAACGCGTGATACCATTGAGCCCGAACGATAGCACCAACACGTTCGGTTGGGCGCGTTCCACCGCTTCGGCAAAGGAGATTTTTTCTCCATCATAAAAGACGGGCGAGGATAGAATGCGCATATCGAGGCAGCGCGTGCCGCTCTCATCACGCAAGACCTTTTGGCGGTGGGCATCACTATCGAGAACACCGCCTGCGCGTGCAAGATGCGCCGTGGTCGATTCGCCAAAAAAGAAAACGCCCGAAAGGGCGTCTTCTTGCGTTTTGGGTAAAACGAAAGGCTCCCTACTTTCGGCTTGGGCAGATACTGTCAGCATATAAAAAGCTAAAAAAACAGTAAGCAATTTTAACCAAGTCTTCATAAGGGAGCCTTCCTTTGCATCAATCCTCTTCTACCACGCGCTTCCAGCGAGCGGAGAAGATATGTACCAATGCGAAAAGAATCCAATAAATAACGGTGAGCAGCACGAGCATAAGAAGCACGTAAACGCCCGAGGAGAGACTGCCTGCAGGCAGAAGCATAAAGAGTAAGAAGGATACTATTGAAATTATGTAATGCAACAAAATACGCGACCAACGCGGCAATTTACTCTTGTATAGCATTCCCGCCCCCGACATACAAAGCCCAAAGGGGAAAATGAGCAAAAAGGATGTAGAGGAAATGACGTGTATTGCATTTGTGTTGGAAAGGATCAGGTCGATTGCAAGGAATATCAGCGAAATGACTGCATACCAAACGCAACCGCCAACAAACCATTGTTTGATTTTTGCAAAAAGCTTCATAAAACGTCTCCTTATTTCGGGATGCTTCTATTATACCACGCTTTTGCGCCGATTTTTCAAAAAAACAAAAATGTTTACAAATTTGTTTGGGAAATTAAACTACTATAACCTCAAGCCCCACACACAGATGAAAGGATCACAAACATAAGCCTCCCTTGTGTAAAGGGAGGTGGCACGGCAAAAGCCGTGACGGAGGGATTGTAAAATGTTAGTTTTATCACCAAACAATCCCTCAGTCAGCCTTTCGGCTGACAGCTCCCTTTGCACAAGGGAGCCTTGCTTTTATTCCGCTTTTTACTGTAACATAGATTCAAGGCTTATAGTAAATTGTATTTTGTAACCCGCGGTTGAGAGAATGTTGCTTTTGCGGTAATTGACTTCCTCCAAAAAGTATGATATAATAAAAACGCAGCTGCAATACGCTAAAAAGTGAGGAACATTTTATGACCATTGGTGAAAAAATCAAACATCTCCGCCAAACCAACAACGTCACGCAAGAAAAACTTGCTGAATACTTAAATATTAGTAGCCAATCCATTTCCAAGTGGGAAAACAACAACGCTCTCCCCGATATTTCGCTCGTTGTACCGATTGCCAACTTTTTTGGTGTTAGTATGGACGAATTGTTCGACCGTAATGCCGATATGCAGGCAGCCGAAATAGAAGAATATGACGAAAAAGATTTGGAACTTGCCAACAAAGGATATGTTGACAAGCGCCTTGCCCTTTGGCGTGAGGCAGTTCAAAAATATCCTCGCAACTTTCATTGCTTAAATTGTCTTGCGAGTTCACTTTTTCATACCTTATTCTCGCCCGGTTTTGACCATGAGGAGAGCGAACAAAACGCCAAAGAGTTAATTGCAATCTGCGAACGCATATTGCAAGATTGTACCGACAACGATATTCGAAACAGTGCAACACAGCTTTTGGTATATACCTATTCAATTAAGTGGCTTTCCATCAAAAGCGAGGAGAAAGCTGTTGAATATGCCAATATGGCGGGGAATATTCATACCTGCCGCGAGGTGCTGTTGGAAGGCGCATACTATACCGAGGAAGGAAAGAAAGAAGCCCAAAAACAAAAGCATAGCAACAATTTATGTTTTATGGATAGTTTATGCAATAATATTATTTACTTGGCCACTGACCGCTCTCCCGAGGAAGAGATTTTTGCTTGTGAGACTGCCATCAAACTGTGGACTACGTTGATTTACGATAATAATTTTTTGTTTTATCATTGTCGCATAGCGGACATTTATTCTCATCTTGCACGAAGTCATGCAAAACTCGAGCATCGTGAAGAAACGTTGGAAAGCTTGCAGAAAGCTTTTGAACACGCAAAAAAGTATGATGAAATTCCCGCAGGCAGTCGGCATTTCACATCTGTTTTCCTCTCTCTCGCTTCTTCGGATAGCTCTAAAACCACAAAGAATTTCAAAGAAACACAAACAGAGCTCATTCAAAGACAGTTGGAAAACGCCACATACGACTTTATACGAAATGATGCGGCATTTATTGCCCTGCAACAATAAAAACTCCCCCTGCGGCAACACGAATTTTGCCGTGGGGGAATTTTATTAGGTCGTGTACTTCTTCCCCTGCCAAGAATCTCTTGCAAAAAGGAGCTTGTCGATATCGTTAATGACGGTCGTCTTTTTGCGGCTCCAAAGAGGGGCGAGCAGATCGTCTGCCATGCCGTCACCCGTCAGGCGCGCGATTACAACGTCGGGGGGCAAAATTTCAAGTGCATCTGCCACAAGTTGAATGTAGTGTTCCCTCTCAAGCGGTGTGTATTCGCCGCTTTCATAGAGCTTTGCAAGGCGCGTATTTTTGAGAACATGTAACAAATGAATTTTGACCTGATCGGGGTGCAGCTTGGCAACGTCGCGCACGGTTTGCATCATGGTCTGGTCGTCCTCTTCGGGAAGTCCGAGGATGATATGCACACAAATGTTGATCTTCTCGCTAGCGGCACGCAGTTTTTCAAATCCTTGGCAAAAGGTTGCAAAATCGTGTCCGCGGTTGATGCGTGCAGCACTTTCATCGTTGGATGTTTGCAATCCAAGTTCAACTGTCAGCGTGGTGCGCTCGGCAAGAGTGGCGAGGTATTTGACAACTTCATCCTCAAGACAGTCGGCACGGGTTGCGATGTTGAGCCCGATAATACCTTCTTGCGAGAGGGCTTCTTCAAATTTTTCTTTCAAAAAGGATAGCGGCGCGTAGGTGTTGGTATGCGCTTGAAAGTAGGCGATGCAGTTTTTCACGTCCCACTTGTGGGCGTAATTCTCTTTTTGCTTTTGAATCTGCTCGCTGACCGAAAGCGTGGCTTCGGGAGCAAAGTCCCCGCTCCCCCGTCCCGAGCAATAAATGCATCCGCCGCGGGCGCATTTTCCATCAATGTTGGGGCAAGTGAGCCCAATATCGAGTGGGAGCTTGGCGCACTTTGCGCCGAGCGTATGGCGCAGATAGTAGTCGTAGGTGTAATAGCGTTTGTTGCTGTCGCTATTTGGGTACGGATTGCGCGATGCCTGCGTCATAGGGTGGCTCCTTTCTTTTAGATAAAAATGCGGACCGCAGGGCCTTTTGGGGTGCGATCCGCTTGTGTTATGCTTCTACCTCTCCCGTCAGCTTTTCAAGAGCCGCGATACGTGCACAAAGGGTGAGAATGCACATTGCCGCCTCGAGATTTTCAAGACTTGGATAGGTAGGAGCAATACGAATATTACTGTCATCGGGGTCGAGGCGATACGGATAGGTCGCACCGACGTTTGTCATGGTGACACCTGCTTCGCGGCAGAGTGTCCAGGTACGCTTTGCCGTTCCGGGAAGAACAAACAAGCTGATAAAATATCCGCCCAGGGGGCGCGTCCAATGCGCAATGCCTGCGGGAATAAGGTCACGCTCAAGAATTTCGTGCGTCAGGTCAAACTTGGGGCGCAGCTTTTCTGCCAGCTTTTGCATGTGGGCGCGAATATTCTCCGCGTTTTTGAAATAACGGACGTGGCGAAGCTGATTGAGCTTATCAAATCCAATGGTTTGTGCCGAAATGATGGGCAGGATCTGCTTCAGGTTCTCCTGCGATGCCGCCATAACGGCAACGCCTGCACCAGGGAAGGTGATCTTTGAGGTGGATGCAAAGAAGAAGGGACGGTTGGGGTTGCCCGCAGCCGTGCAAGCCTTGAAAATATCGGCAAGCGTATCGTGGCGGTCGGGGTACAGATCGTGCACCGCATAGGCGTTATCCCAAAAGATGCGGAAATCGGGTGCGGCAGTCTTCATAGAAGCCAGGCGCGCAACGGTCTCGTCGGAGTAAGTGATTCCATCGGGATTAGAATACTTGGGAATGCACCACATACCCTTAATGGAAGCATCATTTGCAACGAGCTTTTCAACCGTATCCATATCGGGTCCTGTGGGGGTCATTCTGACCATGATCATTTTGATGCCGATCGACTCGCAGATGCCAAAGTGACGGTCGTAGCCGGGCGAGGGGCAAAGGAAGGTGATCTTTTCCTCGCGGCACCACGGGCGAGGGCTATCGCACACGCCGTAAACCATAGCGCGCATGACCTGGTCATACATCAAATTGAGCGAGGAGTTTCCTGCAACGATGAGGTTTTCTGCCGGAATATCGAGCAGATCGGAAAAGAGTCTTTTTGCCTCGGGAATGCCGCTGAGCAAGCCATAATTGCGGCAGTCGACGCCATCCTCGGTGTAGCAATCCACGCTCGAATCCATACTGTCGAACAGGTCGTTCATCAGGTCAAGCTGGTCGGGGCTGGGTTTGCCGCGCGAGAGGTCAAGGGAAAGACCTTTTGCCTTGGCTTTTTCGTATTCGTTTTTCAGTTCTTGCAAAAGCGCCAGCTGCTGGGCGCGACTCATTTGTGAGAATTCCATTATCAATCTCCCGGGTTCGTTTTTGTCATCTGCTACAGTATATCACACCCGAGCGCAAAATGCAATAGGTTTTTGCAAGATTTTTGATGTTTTTTTGCAAAATTTTCGTTTTATTTGAATTTTTTCCAAAAAATTCGCAATATTTCTGCAAGTTCCGTCGCGCTTCTTGCAACAGTCGCGGGCTTTGACCAGTGAGCATCCCATTCGTCATTCCCTTTTTCGCTGCCCCAAGAATCGTCTACCAAAACCACTACTCCGTGGTCGTCATCGCGACGGATAACACGCCCTGCCGCCTGCAAAACGCGGCTGTAGCCGGGGTAACGGTAGGCATAATCAAAGCCCGAACCGCGCGTGTTTTCGTAGTATTCCGAGAGAATATTGCCCTCGTTGGAGATGCCGGGAAGTCCCGTTCCCACAACAATAGCACCGATGAGGTGTCTACCGGGCAGGTCGACACCCTCGGAGAAGGAGCCGCCAAGCACGCAAAAGCCGATGCGCAGGTTGGAATCCTCCTTGAAGGCTTCCAAAAACTGTTCGCGCTCGGGCGCCGTCATTCCCCTCTTTTGCACCACGGTTGTGACCTTTGGGTATTTTTTAGAGAACAGCTCTTGTACGTGATTCATATAGTCGTAGGACGGAAAATAGACGATGTAATTGCCGGGCTTTGCAGATGCCGTTGCGGCAATAACGTCCACGAGCTTTTTGTAAGAGCGCGGACGGTCCTCAAGCTTTGTGCTGATGGAATTTAGAGTGCAAAGCGCAAAATTTTCGGGGTCAAAGGGAGACTTCAGATGCAAAATGGTGGAGTGCTTGGAAGAGCCGCCCTTGCCACCGCCCAAAACGTCGGCATAATAGGACATGGGCACCATAGTTGCCGAAAAGAACACACATCCGTGCAATTTGCGCAAGCGTTCGTCAAGCGCTTGTGAGGGGTCAAGACAAATGAGGCGAACGGTAAGCTCCTCTCCCTCTACCTCAACAAATGTAACGTGTGTCTTATCGTAAATTTCGGCAATCGTTTCTACGCGGCGGAGCGCGCCCGAAAGCGTCCAGACCTCGCTCTCGCCGATCTCACCGCGGTGCGAACGCAACCACGCATCAAGAATTGGGCGCAGTTTACGCACGGAAGAATGGAAGGACTCCATCGCACCGTGGTTGAGGTCGTATCCGCGCTCGATTCCCTCGCCATCGGTTTGCAGGGTGTCGCGGCAAAGGTTACGGTAGCTTTGCATCAGCCCCAAAAGGTTGCAGAGGTGGTCGCGCAAGCTACTGTCGGGCGGCAAGACCTCAAGCGCGGGATAAAAATCACTGCACTTAAGAGAAGCGGAGAACATTCCCCTTGCTCTGTCGGGCAGGTTGTGTGCCTCGTCCACAAGCACGGCATATTTACCCGCAGGCACGTCATCGCCAAAATAGCGTTGCAGGTGCACCTGGGGATCAAAAACATAGTTATAGTCGCAAATGATGACGTCGCAGAACTCCGAGAGTTCAAGTTGCAATTCGTAAGGGCAAACGTTGTATTTTGCCGCGATCTCTTCCACAACGGCGCGGCTATATCCGCTCTGTCGCTTCAAAATTTCGCAAATTGCCAAGGGTGCGCGCTCGTAAAAGTCGCGTGCGCGCGGACAGTCCTGCGGATTGCAATGGCGTGAGATGCCTGCGGGGTCCTCTTTGGCTTCTTTATTGACGCAGACCTGCTCGCGTGCCGTGAGCACAACGGTACGGTGGCGCGAGCCTGCCTCAAAGAGCTGTGCGGATGCCGCGTATGCTTCGCGGCGCGTAGCCGCCTTGGCGGTGAGGTAAAAGACCTTTTCACACTTCCCCTCTCCCAAAGCACGCAGAGCGGGATAGAGCGTGGAGACGGTCTTTCCGATCCCCGTAGGCGCATCAACAAATAGTCGCTTGCTCGAATTGATGGCGCGATAGCAGGCGCGGATAAGGTCATCCTGCCCTGCTCTGACAGAGGAGAACGGGAATCTTCCGCCTGCGATGGCAGGAAGAAGAATCGTTTGGCGCTCCTCGAGGATCCTTGCGCGGTATTCCACGCGTGAAAGAAGGTCGGCATAGAATTCTGCCAATTCGTCAGCCGTTTGTTCTTCTTCAATGTATCGAATTTCGCCATCGTCTACGCGATAATAGGTCAGGCGAATTTGAATTTTTTGCAAACCCTTTCGGCGACACAAAAAGTGCGCGTAGCACTTGACCTGCGCAAAGTGGACTTGTGCGGGCGGCATTGAAAAAGCAAAGCCGCTCACAGTCTTGATTTCGTCAACGATATAAGGATCACCCGCAATCACACCGTCGGCTCTTCCCTCAACCTCGAAAGTAAGGCCTCGGAACCCTTCGGTGTGTGTCATTGCCACCTCGGCTTGGTAATTCATTCCCGCCGCGGCTTGCAGTCGTCTGTGTATCTTTGCTCCCAAAACTGCGCGCAAAAAAGAAGGCCTGCCGCCACCCGTTCCCGGTCGCAGATCTAAATCTCCGCCCGAATACGCCATCTCACACAGCTCGCGCACCGACATCTCAATGCACGCGCGTTCAATATTATATCGCATATTAGGCCTCCTTTCAAGGGATTTCTTTACAAATGATGCGGGAAAACCTTTTTTGAAAAAAAGTGTTTTCCCGCACCCTTTCCAAAAAACGCCCACAAGTAATTCAATT
>JBGVQK010000042.1:0-4116 GCA_045127455.1 Eubacteriales bacterium | reverse complement strand
AAGATGACTGCAACTCTGCTAGCCTCTTTCAACATAACCATGAAGTTCTTATCTTCTTCTGTCATTATCCAACACCTCTTTAACAGTAAAATAAAAGGAGCGCAACCGAAGCCGCGCCCCGAAAAACGCAACCTCCGATTGTTGTCACACAATTAAATAACTATGGTGTTAGCCATAACCACTCAGTGGAGCCTGCGTTTTTGCTAAATTCCATTGAGTAGTTATGAGTAAAAAAGGGCATAGTTATCCCTATAATGAAACACCAAAATTTATTATTTAATTGTGTGACAAAAATATTATACCACAAAAAAAGAACAATATCAAGCGATTTAGACCAAAAAGTTCAAAAAAAGCAAAAAAGCACTGCATTGCAGTGCTTTTTGTTGTAAACCGAAAACCACGCGATAGTCGCGTGGTTGGGAAAAGGCTATGCCGATGAATAGAAGGTGAACCCAAAGTTAACGAGGGATGTCTTTTGGAAAGAGCCCTCCTCCGGGAGGAGGGGGGACCGCGACAGCGGTGGGAGGAGCCCGCGTGTACGAAAGAGAAGTACTCTTTCTGTGGCGAGTGGTATGCGATAATGCCGCAGGCTCCTTCCGTCCTTGCCGCTTGCGGCTTTGATACCATCCCTCCCGGAGGGAGGCCGAATAAATTCGCCCGTTTACGGGTAGACGGTAACAAATGCATGGCTGGCAGGCCAATACTCGGCGCACTTGTGCGCTGCCTGTATTATTAGGGCTATGCCCGAAAATGAAATACCACCCGCTATGCGGGTGGATTTTTGTTCGGTGTACAATTCTTTTTAATGTGTAATTCTCTTAAGATAGTAGTTCATGGTGATGTCGTTATCAAAAGCGACCTCGCAGCATTGCTTTTTGCTGCAGCTGCCAAGCAAGAGCTCAAAGTGATCGTTGTCGATCCATTCGCCCGAAAGGAGGTTGTCACCTCTTCTTGCAAGCGCCAGCATCACGCAGTCTTTTTCTTCGTTCTTTGCAGTAATGCTTACAAGAGCCATCTTCTTTGCGGTCTTGGAAGCGCCAAACAGAACTCTAACAGAGTTGTTACCGTCGGGGGAGGTGAAGATTTCTTCGCTAACGTCGTCTTGCATTTCACCAAAAAGCTTGTCAAAATTTTTCTTAATAGCAAGGGTAATAGCGGCACCCGTAGCAAGGCCTGCAACGCCCGCAGCGATACCAATAGCAACTTTTTTATCCATAGTAAACCTCCAAAATAATCTTATATACCTATTATAACACACGAAAACGGGTTTGTAAATAGGGAAATTGATTTTTTCTGTTTTGCAAGGAAATCTTCTTTCCGCCACACAAAAAAGGCACCCTGATGGGTGCCTTTGTGATCTATTTCGTTTAGGGGTTTTCAAATCTGCGATTTGAAGTATTTTCGCCGCGCCGCTGGTGAGCAAGCTCCCCGACGGCTTTGGCTCAATAGCGCACCCTCGCCTTGCAAGCAAGGCAGCACCGCAATTGGCTCTCTCTCCGCCACACAAAAAAGGCACCCTGATGGGTGCCTTTGCGTGGCGGAGAGAGAGGGATTCGAACCCTCGTTAGGGTATTAGCCTAAACACGATTTCCAGTCGTGCGCCTTAGACCAGCTCAGCCATCTCTCCGTGCCGACTTGAATATTATAGCACAACAAAAAGTATTTGTCAAGTCTTTTTTCAAACATTTTTCTTTTTCTTTGGAAGTTTTAACTCACTATTTTTCGTACTTTTCAAAAATAAAAATACAAAAACACAAAAATTTCCGTAAATCTCTTGCAATTTTATTGAAAATATGATATAATTTGGATAGTTCCTATAATCGGGATGCTTCAAACGCCCAAATACGACGCTTGAAAGGGGAACATAATATGGCAAGAACAAAAAAAGAAAGCCCAACACGCTTGGCAATTATTCAGGTTGCAACCGAGTTGTTTTTTGAAAAAGGATTTTCCGAAACCACCGCGGCAAACATTTGCCGCAAGGCAGATATCGGAACGGGAAATCTGACCTTTTATTTTCCAACCAAGGAGCATATCCTTAACGTTCTTATTAAAATGATGTGCGATTATCAGTGGAAGATGATGGAGGAAGCAACCGACGAAGGGAAGAGCTCCCTGCTTGCATATTGCCTTGAGCTTGCCACAATGGCTGCCATCAGTGAGGAAAACGCACAAATGCACGATTGCTACGTTTCGGCTTATTCTCATCCTATGACATTGGAGAGCATCCGCGCCAATGACCTTAAAAAAGTAAAGCAAGTATTCGGTCAGTTTTGCCCCGATTGGACAGAGGAGCAATTTATTGAGGCTGAAGCAATCACCTCGGGCATAGAGTATGCTACTTTAATGACAACAAAGCATTCTGCATCCTTGCAGGTCCGCATTGAGGGCGTGCTTGATGCCATTATGCGCCTGTTCAACGTTCCCGAGGAGCTTCGCAAAACCAAGGTTAAAAAGGTGCTTGCAATGGATTACCTCGCTATCGGTCAACGAGTGCTTGCCGATTTTAAAGAATACGTTGCAAGGACCAATGAAAAGGCAATAGAGGCCCTGTTGCAGACCTATCACATTAAAAAGGATTGATAAAAAAGCACTCTTTTGAGTGCTTTTTTGCTTTTCTCATTTTTTTGAGAATTTGAGAAAATACTATTGCAATTCACAAGAGAATATGCTATAATAATGGCATCAATCTCAAGGAGACATATATGAAGACCGAAAGAAATATTCTCATTGCATTTATTCTCAATTTCGCCTTTTCGATATTTGAGTTTGTAGGCGGCTTTTTTACGGGCAGCGTTGCTATCGTATCCGATGCCGTGCACGATATTGGAGATGCCGCAAGCATTGGCATTTCGTATTTTCTCGAAAAGAAGAGCAAAAAACAACCCGACGAGCATTTTACCTACGGCTATGCGCGCTATTCTGTTATCGGTAGTGTTCTGACAACGCTCATTCTCTTGGTGGGCTCTGTGCTGGTCATCTACAACGCCATTTTGCGTATCATCAACCCCACACCCATTCACTACAACGGAATGATCCTGTTCGCAGTGATCGGTGCTGCAGTGAACTTCCTCGCAGCGTTCTTCACGCGAGAAGGGGATTCGCTCAACCAAAAGGCAGTTAATCTGCACATGCTTGAGGATGTCCTCGGCTGGCTTGTCGTTCTTGTGGGCGCAATTATCATGCGCTTTACCGATATTTCCATCATCGACCCCTTGATGTCCATTGGAGTTGCGGCGTTTATCTTTGTCAATGCAATTCGCAACCTCAAAGAAGCCATCGATCTCTTTCTCGAAAAAACGCCTCACGGCATCGACGTGCACGAAATTTGCGAGCATCTTTTACACATTGAGGGCGTCGAGGACGTTCACCACGTGCACGTGTGGAGCATGGACGGATACAGCAACTACGCAACGCTCCACGTGGTCGCTGATGGAGACGCACACCACATCAAAGAAGCCGTCCGCGAGGAGCTCGCAGAGCACGGCATTGCGCACGCAACCCTTGAGCTTGAAGCCCCGGGCGAGCATTGCCACGAAAAGAATTGCACCGTCCATCACACCGAAGGCGGGCACCATCACCATCATCACCATCACCACCACTGAGTGATAGAAAAATAAAAAATAGTAAGGAGACAGTTATGATTTTAGTCAATACCGATTACATTACAGGCAAGGAACTTGAAATGCTGGGTATGGTTTCCGGCAGTACCGTGCAAAGCAAGCACATCGGCAAAGACATTGCCGCAAGCTTTAAAACTCTGGTTGGCGGTGAGCTGACGGGGTATACCGAGATGATGAATGAAGCGCGCACTCTGGCTCTCAAACGTATGGTTGCGTGGGCGGAGCATCTCGGTGCCGATGCCGTTGTCAACGTTCGCTTTGCTTCTGCCTCCGTTATGGACGGCGCTGCAGAGGTTATTGCATACGGCACAGCAGTAAAATTTATCTAAAAAAGAACAAAAAAGACGCTGTTTTAGAGCAGTTCTCTAAAGGACAGTTTTGCAAGAATACGGTATATCTCGAAAGAGGTATGCCGTATTCTTGTTTTTTCGTCCTTATGCGGATTTACGGATTTCTTCCATCGTTTTGAGTAGTTCAGTTTCGTCGGGAAGAT
>JBGVQK010000041.1:0-40044 GCA_045127455.1 Eubacteriales bacterium | reverse complement strand
CCCCCCCCCCCCCCCCCCCCAAACGCGCCCCTTACTTTGCCTCGTACCAACTATTCCCTATATGGATGTCCACATTGAGGGGGACAGAATAGGTGACGGCGTTTTCCATTTCATATTTGAGGATCTCGCGGGCGCGGTCGGCAACCGAGCGGTGAGCCTCGATGAGGAGCTCATCGTGCACCTGCAGGATGAGTCGGGCGTCGATGCCCTCGGCTTGCAGTCGCTTGTGTACGCGCACCATAGCAAGCTTGATAATATCGGCAGCGGTGCCTTGAATAGGGCTGTTCATTGCCACGCGTTCGCCAAATTTGCGTTGCATTCCGTTGCTTGCCTTGAGCTCGGGAATGTAGCGGCGGCGGCCGAAAAGCGTGGTAACGTAGGCATCCTCGTACGCCTTTTGGATGGTCTCTTTGAGGTATGCATCAATGCCGGGGTATCCTGCAAGGTATTGGTCGATATATGCCTGTGCTTCGGCGCGGGAAACACCAATGTCATCCGAAAGCGAGAACGCGCCAATGCCATACATAATGCCAAAATTGACCGCCTTTGCACGCTTGCGAAGCTCGGATGTGACCGCAGACTCGGCAACGCCGAATACGGTTGCGGCAGTAGAGGTATGAATGTCAATGCCCTCGCGGAAGGCGCGGATCATATTGGCATCGTTTGAAATATGCGCCAGGAGTCGCAATTCAATTTGCGAGTAGTCGGCATCAATAATAACGTAATCTTCGTTTTCAGGCAAGAAGAAGCGGCGTAGCTCTCTGCCAAGCTCGGTGCGCACAGGAATGTTTTGCAGATTTGGCTCGGTTGAAGAAAGTCTGCCCGTAGCCGTTCCCGTTTGTTTGAAGTGCGTATGCACGCGGCCGCTTTCGTCGGCTACCTTCAAGAGCCCCTCAACGTAGGTGCTGCGGAGCTTTGTAACCTGACGGTAGTCAAGGATATCCTGCACAATGGGGTGCGCGGGACGGAGCTTTTCCAAAATTTCGGCGTTGGTCGAGTATCCTGTTTTGGTCTTTTTTGCGTGCGGAAGCCCGAGAACGTCAAACAGAATTTCGCCAAGCTGCTTGGGGGAGTTGATGTTGAACGCCTGCCCTGCGTGGAAATAAATTTGCGCTTCAAGCGCCTCGGCAACCGCACTGAGCTGCTCGCCGTATTTGGCAATGCCCTCGCGGTCAATGCGGAAGCCCGCCATCTCCATATCGGCAAGAACAAGCGCAAGTGGCATTTCAAGGTCACAAAGAAGGTCGGCCTGTCCGCTTTCCTCAACCGCGCTCTTGATGAGCGGATAAAGGCGCGCAAGATATGCCGCGGTGGGTACGTCCGCCGACATTACCTCACCAAGATAATCGGAAACGATGGTGGAAAGATCAAAATTGCTCTTGGAAGAGTTGGCGAGATATGCACCAAGCATTAAATCGTAAATGCGGCACTCGCGCAAGAATGCGAGTGTGGGGATTTTATAAAGCGATTTGGAGTCGTAGCAAACAACGGTTTTGCCCGAGAGGCGCGCGGAAATATCGCTGCCGTCACACTCCCAAACGGACGTACCATCCGAAAGAGTCACTTTTTCGTCACTGTAATCAAGGGCAACGACATCAAGGGTGGAAACCTTTTCGCAATCCATAGGAGCAACGCTTACGGGAGCGGCAACCGTCTCTTCGGGTGCGGGCTCGGCATCAAGACCAAAGCGTTTGATGAAAACCGAGAATTCAAGCGAGAGGAGCAAGCGGCGCAGCTCGGTGCGATCAAAGCCTGTGTTTGCCAAAGACTCAAGTGTTCCTTCAAGCGGAACCGTTTGGCAAATGCGCGCAAGCGTTTGCGAAAGATAAGCACTTTCGCGTCCGTTTTCTAATTTTGTTTTTACCGAGGGTGTCAGCTTTGCCTCGGGCAAATGCTCATAAATGCCGTCAAGGCTGCCAAACTCGGAGATAAGCTTGATTGCGGTCTTCTCGCCAATTCCGGGTACACCGGGAATGTTATCCGAGCTATCCCCCATCAAAGCCTTGACGTCAACAAAGGTAGAGGAAGGAACGGTGTATTTTTCAAGGAACTTTGCTTCGTCCATATCTATGGTCTCGCTATTGGTTGCAAGCAAAACGTGAACGCCCTTACCGATGAGCTGGAGCGCGTCGCGGTCTCCCGTCATCAGGTATGCCTCGCAATCGGCCTCGACGCTCATACGGGCGAGCGTACCGAGAATATCGTCTGCCTCGTAGCCCTCAAGCGAGAGGACGTGATAGCCCATAGCCGTAAGCACCTCTTTTGCCACGGGGAATTGCACCAAAAGTTCCTCGGGCGTGGCGTGTCTGCCTGCCTTGTAAGCATCATACATTTTGTGGCGGAAGGTGGGCGCTTTGAGGTCAAATGCCACGGCGCAATAATCGGGCGAAAGTGCCTCGGCTTGGCGCGTGATCATATTGATCATACCGTAAAGGGCGTTTGTGGGAAAGCCATCCTTGGTTGACAAAGGACGCACGCCGTAAAACGCGCGATTGAGTATGCTATTGCCGTCGATTGCAAGTAATTTCTTTTTCATCTTTCCTCCAAAGACACTTTGTGTCTTTCTTTTCATTCTTCCCTTTTATTGTACCACATTTGCAAGGGGTTGTCAAGAAAAAGAACAACAAAAGGATGCCACCGCGGTGGCATCCTCGCCTTATATTTCTTTTAGATATTTCTGCATATAAAATTCGCTCAAGTAAGTTCCGTCTTTGGATTTGAGAGTGTTTGGCCTTTCAGAAACGACACGGAAACCGAATTTTTCGTATAAATGTCTCGCGCGGTCATTTCCTTCCACAAATTCAAGTTCCATAATTTCGGTTCCTCTTTCTTGTGCGGCGGCAATCATTTCTTCAAACATAACAGATCCAATACCGAGCCCCCAATAATCTTTGAGAATCGCGATTGCAATAGTTGCTCGGTGAGAGGTTTTTATACCGCCTTTGAAGTTGATCTCGCAGTTTCCAACGACCTCACCGTCAATATAGCACGTGATTGCCAACGCATTTTGAGAAGCACGAAGGTTCTTTACCCACTTTTCCTCGCTCTCGAGAGTTACTCCTGCCCATTCCTCGGGATAGCGCATAAGGAAATTGGTTTCGCCGCAGGCTTGTTTGATGTAAGCGAGCATTTTTGCGGCATCCTCTATACACGGCGTTTTCAGTATAGCGGTTCTGCCGTCTTTTAGTACTATTTTTTTATCTTCGAATATCATAACAATGCTCCTTAAATTTTGTTTTACAGTTTCAAATCTCCATCTTTAATCCACTTAACTTTATACAAAATTTCGCTGAAGAGGAGTGTCAGGGTTGCGGGGAGAATGAAGCAGATGAGGGCGAGACCTATCCAATCGAGAGCGGTGACGGTGTCGGGATAGTTGCCGCCAAACCAGCCGAGGATGATGCCGATGGGGCCGAGAAGCCCGCAGGTTCCCATACCCGAATTGATTGCCGCGCCATACATTCTCATACCAAAAACACAGGTGGCGAGGGGACCCGTAATGGCGCTTGTGAGCGTTGCAGGGATCCAAATGCGAGGATTTTTGATGATGTTGGGCATTTGAAGCATACTTGTTCCAAGTCCTTGCGAAACAAGTCCGCCCCATTTGTTCTCCTTAAAGCTCATAACGGCAAAGCCGACCATTTGCGCGCAGCATCCCGCAACGGCGGCTCCACCAGCGAGAGCAAGACCTGCGTAGTCGCGCGCGATCAGCTCACCTGCGGCATCAAATGCAGGCATACCCGTCAAATAAATGGCTGCACAAATGGCTGCCGAGCTGATGGGGAGTGTGAGTGCCACACCGACAACAACCGACACGATGATACCCATAAGGAAGGGCTGCTGCGTGGTCGCCCAACCGATAAAGTTGCTGACATACCCAACGATCTGCCCGATGTAGGGTGCGCAGAATACGCTGAGCACGCCACCCACAAGGAGCGTGACAAAGGGGGTAACAAGAATATCGACCTTGGTCTTTTTGGAAACAAGCTGCCCAACCTCGGCGGCAATGATGGCAATAAAGAGGACTGCCAAGGGTCCGCCTGCCCCACCGTTTGCGTTAGCAAGGTGACCGACTGCGGCACAGGTGTAAACGACGAGTGGATCAGCCTTGAGAGAAACTGCAATGGCAACCGCCATAGCCGCTCCCGCAATCGCTTGCGCGCCTTTGCCAATGGTGGACATCACCGAAAGCCCGGGGATCATTCCAATTGCATTGAAGATAGTACCGATAAGAAGAGATGCAAACAAGCCGAGCGCCATGGCACTCATTGCATCAATAAAATAGCGCTTTGCGTATTTTTTGAGTAGTTCTTTCATTTTCATTTTGCAAAAACCTCCAAACTCTCTTTGGCAACAGTATAGCACATTTTTTTACCCTTAACAAGTGCAAAATTGCACAAAAATCGACAAAATGGAAGATTTTTATTATATATTTGCAAAAAAAGCAAAGTGCGCACTCCCTATTAGGGAGCGCGCAAGTCTTGCTTATTCGGTTTTTGTGAGTGGCAGCGTGATGGTTGCAATAATGGCGTTATGGTCGGAAATAAACGCGCCATCTCTTTTAGCGGAACAAACAACGTATTCCTCCACTCCGTTTGCAAGCTCGGGAGAAACAAAAATGTAGTCGATGATCGCATTATCAGGGGGATCCTTCATTCCGTTGTAGGTGGACTTGATCTCGCCCTCTTTTGCAACGCGCGAGGTATCCAAAAAGCCGTTTGCGATCATGGTTTTGTAAGCAGAAGCTTCGGGAGTAACGTTAAAATCGCCCGTAACGATGGTGGGCAGATCGCCAAGCTTTTTGATCTCGGCAATCAAAATTTCAATTTGCTGCTGTCTTACACCCTCTGCAATTTCGTGGCTGTTGTTACCGTTGTGGTCAAGGTGTGTGTTCACGTAAAGGAATTTTGCCCCATCGTTTTTGCGCTCCAGGATCGCATACGTCATAATGCGCGGGAAGTTTGCGTTGGTAAGCTTGGAGCCCATGGTATCGGGCGTGCTTGAGAGCCATTTTGTGCCGCTTTTGATGCAATTGAACATATCGGTGCGATAGAAGATGGCAGTATGCTCACCAAGTCCGCCCCAATCGCGCCCAACACCAACAGAGGTGTAGACGCCCTCAAGTCCGCTCTTCAAGGATGTCATCCAAAGCACGTCTGCTTCTTGTACGCCAAACACCGAGGGAGAGTTATCGAGAATGGTATTGACTACACGTGTGATACGTGCGGAATCGTGATTGCCGACAAAGACGTTAAAGCTCATAACCGAGAAAAGCTGCGGTTGCTTGAACAAGCCTTTCTCAAGCGACACGCTGACTGCCCCGCTCTTTTCAATTTGCGGCAGCACGTTGCGGTTGATGGCTCTATACCCTTCAAGAACGGCGGTGGTGATCCAAACAACGTTCTCTGTGCAGTTTACGTAATAAGAGCGTCTTTCTTCCTCGTTTATTTGTTTAGCATCCCACTCTGCCTGCATATCGGCGGGCACGTGTGTTGAGCTACCAAGAATAATCAGCAGATCATCCTCTTGGGCAAGAGCCTCGTCGGTAATGATCTCGGGGCGACGTCCGCAAAGCTCCAAGGATCTATCCGAGAGCGTTTGCGCAATTCTTTGAAAGATGCTGACGTCTTCATTAAGGATGATCTTTGCGCGAGATACGTCAATGCCGTTGAGAAGGAAGGTGTCGCTTTGGTAAGGATAACGGTAGAGATATTGATTTTTGTTGGTAAAGAAGACCTCGGTGTGATCTCCGCCCTTTAGGTGCTCCAAAAAGAGCTTCATTGCCGCGGTGGTTCCCTCTGCGGTGTGCCCTGCAATTACAATTTTGTTGCCTACAATGGCATAGCCGTAGTCGTTCCAAAGCAGGTTTGAAAGAAACGCTTGCGTCTCTTCGCGATTGGTAGTGCCTACCAAAATTTCAAACTCGGTAGCCTCTGTGCGGTCGGTTTCGGCAAGAGGCTCCTTGCCGCACATCGCCTTGATTTGCGATTGCAAGAGCCAATATTGCGTCATTGTGCTACCTGCAGTACGCGCCGCACAAATGAGATTATATTTTGAAATATCTCCTGCCAAAATTTTGGGGTTGTTATCGGGCTCAACGGGGGGATCGGCAGGGGTGGTCATCTCGGGCGTGGTTATTTCGGGCGTTGTTTCTTCTTGCTCCTTTTTGTTGCACGCAACCAGAAAGAGGCATTGCAAAAGCATTAAAAATGCCAAAAGCAAACCGATCTTTTTCATTTTTTAAGCTCCTTTACTTCTTATTTTCCGCTTGCAAAAGACAAAATCGAAAAGATGGGATAATGGTCGGATACGTTTTCGTTATCAACTCGTTCGTTACAAATACGGTAATAATCAATGCTTTGCATTCCCTTACTGAAAGCAAAATCAATGTGGCTGGGTGTGCCCGTAGTGCCCATCAAGCCGTGATAGGTGGGAGCCGACACGAGGGATGCGGAACAAGAATCTTCATATCCTTTTTCCATGATCAGTTCATATACGGGTGAACCAACGGTTGCATTGAAATCGCCTGTGATGATAGTGGGCGCTTCGTGAAGCTTTGCTATCTCTTCAAACAGCACCTGCATTTGTGCAACCTTTACCTGCTCTTCCTCGGGGGTGGAGCCGTAATCAAGGTGCGTGTTAACGTGCAAGAACTGCTTGCCGTCGCTCTTGCGGGAAAGCAGCGCATAAGTCATAATACGCGTGTAGTGTGAATCTGCAAATTTAGATCCTGCTACGTCGGGAGTATCGGAGAGCCACTTTGTGCCGCTTTCAAGGCAATCGAACTCTGCCGTGCAATAAAGAATGGCACTGTGCTCGTCGTGCCCTTCTGCGTTTCTTCCAACGCCAACAACGGTGTAGATATCACCAAGACGCTCGCGCAGAATGCCCATCCAATTGTCGGTAGCCTCTTGCACGCCGATGACCGCAGGACAATATTTGAGGATAAGCTCTATAACGCGGTCAACGCGTTTGTCGCCCTTTTGTGCACCTGCCATCAGGTTAAAGCTCATAACGCCGATGGCATCCTCGCCCTCGTGCTTTTTGCATTCGAGCACAACCTTCTCTGTTGTGGTAGCTGCAATTTGCGCGGCAATATGTGCCGCCGCACTCAAATATCCTGCCGTGCTGTTGGCTTCAACAAAGAGTCCGCCTGCAAGCTTGCTGATGTAAAATTCCTTACCCGTAGGATATGTTATATCCTCGGGAGCGGGATCAATAATGATTTGATTTGTGCTTCCAACTACAAGCTTGCCCTCAATATTCTCTATTTCGCTATCGGTTACGATCGGAACGGCAATACCCGATGCTTCAATGATAGCATCACGAATAATCTGCGCCACGCCGCCGAGTGACTCTTCGTTGCAGAGAATGGAAAGCTCATCTACTGCAATACCGTTGACGGAGAGATTTGGATGCGGGAAGGAAGTATCGGTAATCAGATACAGATCAGCGTTGCTGAAAAATACTTCATTATCCTGATTTTTACTTACGTATTGAACGAAAGCACGCAAAGCCTCAAGGGTTCCGTCCTCGTTTTGGCTTGCAATTACAAGCTTATCGCCCACAATTGCGTAGCCGTAATCACTCCAATTCAGTTCATATTTGTTCAAAAAGGTTTCGCTCTCCTCGCGGTTGGTGCAACCGATAAGAATTTCAAACTGCCCTTTTTTGAGCGACTCTACGCCCTCATAAAAGAGGTCGGATCTTTGATTGAGCATAACGCCAAAAGAATCAAAAATGGCATTTACAAGCTTTTTAACCTCATCTTTTACCTCTTGGGAGGAGTCTTTTGCGTAAATGATCTCATAATTGGAAAGCGCTGCCGACAAAATTTTTGCGTGTACCACGGGCGCGTCGGGCTCGGGAGTGGTCTGCTCGGGCGTTGTATCTTGAGGCGTGGTCGTCTCGGGTGTCTTCTCCTTGCAAGCCGCCATTGTGCAGGTGGAAAGCAAAAGAAGGATTGCTAACAAAAAGCTTAATCTTCGCATACGTTTCTCCTTTTTTATCATTCTAAGTCAAGTATATGCATCTGTTTTATCCTTTCCCTGTTTCAAAAACCCGGAAACTATTTTTATTATACACCCTGCGTTTATAAATTGCAATAGCGAAGCGGCAAAAAGTAGCAAAAACCTCTCATACTTGTATGAGAGGTTTTCTATTCTTTTAGATTTTATCAATGTAGTCGCACAAAATTTTGCGCAATAGTTGTGGGGCACAGTTCCCTTTAAGCTCTTTCATACATTTGCCAAAGAGGAACATTAAGGCTTTCTCTTTGCCGCTTTTGTAGTCGGCAACCGATTTTGCATCGGCATCCACAACTGCCTTGACGACCGCTCCGATTTTTTCGATATCATTGGAAATAAGAAAACCCTTCTCTTTTGCGTATGCGGCGGGATTGATGGTGGCATCCATAAACATAGCATTCAGAATAATTCTTGCATTTGCTCTGCCGACCTTCCCCTCCATAACAAGCAAAATGAGAGACCCAAGCCTTTTGCCATCAATAGCAAGCATATCGTAGGTCATTTGTTTGGCATTGAGCAGGCTCATCACCTCACCCGTCATCCAATTTGCAACGTCCTTGGGAGAATGGCAAAGGACGACGGCATCCTCAAAACAATCGCAAAGCGCAATGCTTTTTGTCAGTTGCTCGGCATCGTAAAGAGAGAGACCGTACTCACGCATATAACGCTGGCGCTTGACCTCGGGAAATTCGGGGAGCGTGGATCTGATTTTTTCAATCCATTCTTCATCAACAATCAACTCTCCAAGATTAGGGTCGGGTGCGTAGCGATAATCACCTGCACTCTCCTTGCTCCGCATAGAGATAGTCGTGCCGCTTGCCTCATCCCAACGGCGCGTTTCTTGACAAAGCACTTCCCCGCCGTTTTCAAGAAGGGAGATGTGGCGCGCGGCTTCAAATTCAATGGCGCGCTTGATCGCCTCAATGGAATTCATATTCTTCAGCTCGGTTCTAACACCGAGCTTTTCACTTCCTGCAGGACGCACCGAAATGTTGACGTCACAGCGCATAGTACCGTGTGCCATTTCGCATTCGGCAACGCGTGCATAGCGCAAAAGCGTTTTGAGGCGCTCGAGGTAGGTTTCTACCTCCTCTGCGCTTGAAAGATCGGGTTGGCTGACGATTTCGAGCAAAGGAACACCCGCGCGGTTAAAATCAATATGCGTGGTGCCCTCTCTTATGTCGTGAATGAGCTTTCCGGCATCCTCTTCCATATGCATTTCGGCAATGCGAATGCGCTTTTTGCCGCACACGGTGTCAATTTCGACCACTCCCTCGGTTGCAATGGGAGAAAAATACTGCGTGATCTGATAGGCGTTTGGCAGGTCGGGATAAAAGTAGCTTTTGCGGTCGAACGCAGACGTGCGGTTAATTTTGCAACCGAGCATCAAGCCTGCCTTGATCGCATAATCCACGACCTTTTTGTTCAGTACAGGAAGTGCACCCGGCATACCCAAGCAGGTGGGACAAATATGCGTGTTGGGCTCGGCTCCAAAGGAGCGTGCCGAGCAGGAGCAGAAGATTTTGGTATTGGTTGCAAGCTCAACGTGAACCTCAAGACCGATAACAGTTTCGTATTTCATATCATCTGCCCTCCCCTGCCAAAAGGCTTGCAACGTCAAGGAGAGCATCCTCGGAATAAACGTTGCCAACAAGCTGCACGCCGCCCGCCACCACTGCAGGAAGCCCTGCAAGCGTTGCGGGAGCGGTGTAGCGGTTCTCTTCAAAGGCAAAGTATTTATCTTGCTTTACGTCTGATTCGGCGTATTCCATTTTGGAGCACGCAGGCAGGAGAACAGCATCGAAATTTTGGAAGAGCTTTGCAAATTCTTCGGTGATTACGCGGCGCACACGCAAGGCTTTTTCATACACCGCTTGATAGTTTTTTGCCGACAGCACCTCGGAGCCATAAAGAATAGCTGCCTTGGTAAGATCACCAAAACCCTCGGTGCGGCTATTGGTATAGAGCTCGTCAAGGGTGGAATAATCCTTGGTTCGATGGCCGTAGCGAATGCCATCGTAGCGCGCGGTGCTTTTGCAAAGCTCGGCAGAAAGGATGACGTTCCAAGCAGCTTTTGCCAACGAAAGCGGCTCGTTTTCGATATACGTAGCAGAAATTCCACTCTTTTCAAGATTGGAGATGGCAAGATTGATGTTTCGCTTTACCTCGCAGTTCATATCGGTATCAAGCGAGGTCAAAACCGCTACGCGGCGAATGGGTGTGTCATTCTTTTTTGTATGCTCGGCAATGGCAAAAAAGAGGTCGCGGCAATCTTTTGTGTTTCTTGTAAGAATATCTACCGTCTCACCCGAAGGTGCAACAGAAACGACGCCGTTGCGCGAGATCGCACCGTAGGTGGGCTTGAGACAGATCAACCACGATTGCGCAGCAGCGCGACGGGGATAGCCGTTCACGTCAAGGCAAAGCGCACCAATAGCATCGCCCCAACAAAGCATTTTTGCTGATAAATTTTTGAGATTGCCATCGCAAGCATAGGCACCGACGGCAGAGGTTTCGCCCAGAAGATCAAGGGCAAACTCGCCCACGGGAGCTTTTGCCGTTAGCGTATATCCATTTGCAAGCGCTTTTGTAATAACGTCGGCATCAACCAATCCCTGATATCCTGCAAGCGTTTTGGAGCCTGCGGTGGTAGATGTATCGGCGGTGAGGAGCATATCGTCAACGATGATGCTTTTCATTTGTTTTTCGTTCATTTTGCCCCTCCTATCATTCAATCACACGCGGAACGCAAAAATACCCTTGGTCGATGTCGGGGGCATTTGCTTGCATATCTTGGCGGGAAAAAGGCTGCTCTACCGTATCCTCGCGCAAAGAAAGCGGCGCGGGTATTGCCTGCACCATAGGCTCTATATTAGAGGTGTCGATGGCATCAAGAGGTGCAAATTCGGCTTCCCGCTTTGCAAAAAACGCAAGGACGTCATTCCTTTGCGCATCTGTCAGTTTTATTTGATTGAGCATTTCCAAACGCTCGAGCGCAAGCTTATCCATAGCTACCTCCTTAAAAAACACTCCGCGCCAACGGTGGGACGGGGATCGTTGAAAAAAGTATATCATAAAAAAAGAAAAAAGTCAATAGCGCGCAAAAACAAACCGCCCCATTCCAATCAACAGGAATGGGGCGGTGCCGTTATACCACTTTACATCTAAAGTGCGTCAACGGGCTTGAATGTTGAAAAAGCAACACGTGGTTGTTTTTTCACTCCTTGCACAAAGAAGCTTGCACTTCTTTGTGCCGACTATAAGGGCAATCCTTATTTCGTCTTGAGGGAGTTCTCATAGGATTCGATCATCTTCTTAACCATTTGACCGCCTACGGAACCGGCCTGCTTTGCAGTAATGTCGCCGTTGTAACCTTGCTTGAGGTTAACGCCAACTTCGTTTGCAGCTTCCATCTTGAATCTCTCCAGGGCTTCCTTAGCCTCGGGAACAAGAGTCTTGTTGCTTGCCATGTTTTTCTCCTCTTCTGAACGGTTGTGTGTTTTATGTACCGTTCATTCGGGAGAATGCGCAATACACAAAACGTTTGCCGCTCGTTTATCTATATCATTGAGTCGCACTGTCGCGGCTCTGTCATTATTGTTCACCGCCAAAATCAATTTATGAATGGAAAAGTTTGCAGAAAATTTTGCGTTTTTCGAGTAATTTAAAGGAGAAACAAAAAAACAGAGCGACCGGCGGTCGCTCTGCCTTTTATTGGATTTGCTTCAAAATAATATCATATAGCTCCTCGGGCGTTGCCGCAATGGCATCGGCTCCGCTCGCTTCAAGTTCATCGCGACCGCGGAAGCCCCAAAGAACGCCGATGGTATAGAGACCCGCATTTTTGCCCGTTTTCATATCGGTATCGGTGTCACCTACGTAAACGCAATTTCTTGCATCGGCGCCAAGATCCTTCATAACGGCAAAAACCTCGCCCGGGTCGGGCTTGAGTGCACTTCCCTCTTTTTGCCCAACAATACGATCAAAGTAGCCATCACCATACAAGGCGGTCGCAACCGTTTTTGCGGCAAAATCGGGCTTGTTGGAAACGATGATAAAGCGATAACCACGCGCCTTGAGACGGTCGAGAACCTCTTTTAGTCCATTAAAGATAACCGTTTTGCAGGTAACGTCGGCATTATACATCTCGTTATAGGTGCGAAAAACAGATGCGTGAAGTTCATCGCTATAACAGCCGCGATAATTCAGCATTCTCTTGATAAGAATTTTTGCACCATCGCCTGCAAAATATTGATATTCCTTTGCATCTATCGGATCAATGCCGTGCGCCTCGAGCGCAAGGTTACCAAAGTGGGCAATGCTGCCGACAGTATCGAGAACGGTTCCGTCAAGGTCGAAAATGCAAAGCTTTGTTATGCGTTCCACCTCAATGCCAACAACTCCGTTTTGTGCTTGCTGCTCTTTGGTATAATAAACGTCCATATCGGCAGGAGATGCGGTTGCAATATCGTCCTCGGTGTAGCCACATTTGAGCAGCGGCAGAGTGTTGTAAAGCTCTTTGAACGAAGAGAAAATGTGCAACGCCTTTACACGGCAAAGCAAGGTGCGAGTGGACTCTTTGGAGTGTGTGAACACGATTTCATCCCCCACCGCAATGCGGCGGCGTTTTTCGTCATACAGACGAAGCTCTATGGTTTTGATGCCACGCTCGATCATATCAAACGGCGCGGCGTGAAGATTCATTTGGTGAGTCATATACGGTTTTTCACTCACTGTATGGTTGTTTCTCAGTTGGGATCGCGCGGGATAACGATGGCACAAATAATGTAAGCAAGAACACCGCCGCCTGCAACGCAAGTCAGCAAAACAGCGCCCAAACGGATAAGGGTCGGGTCAATGTTAAAGTATTCTGCAATACCTGCACAAACGCCGTCGATCTTTTTATCCTTGCTTGATTTATACAGTCTTTTCTCCATGGTTTTACTCCTTTAAATGTGTTTGCTTGATTATTCCCACTCTATGGTGCCTACCGGCTTCGGTGTGAGGTCAAGAAGCACTCTGTTGATTCCCTCTACCTCGGCGGTGATGCGGTTTGTGATGCGGTGCAGGAGTGCGTAAGGAATTTCCTCAATGGTGGCGCTCATGGCATCGGTGGTATTGACCGCGCGGATGATGGCAGGCCATCCCTCATATCTCTTGCCGTCACGCACGCCAACGCTCTTGAGGTCGGGTACAGCGATAAAGTACTGCCAAACCTTCTTTGCGAGTCCGCTCTTTTCAAACTCCTCGCGCAAAATGGCATCTGCTTCACGCAAAGCGTGCAAACGGTCGCGCGTGATCGCGCCCAAGCAACGAACGCCAAGTCCGGGACCCGGGAACGGTTGACGGTAAACCATTGCGTGCGGCAGTCCAAGTGCATCACCTACTACACGGACCTCGTCCTTATAAAGCAGGCGGACGGGCTCGACGAGCTCGAACTCCATATCCTCGGGAAGTCCGCCTACGTTGTGATGCGCCTTAACGCCGTCGGACTCGAGAATGTCGGGATAGATGGTTCCCTGCGCAAGGAAGGAAATGCCGCGCAGCTTGGAAGCTTCTTCAGCAAAAACCTTAATAAATTCGCCCCCAATGATCTTTCTCTTCTTTTCGGGATCGGATACACCTGCAAGAAGATCGAGGAAACGGTCGGTTGCATCAACGTAAACGAGGTTTGCATCCAGCTCTTTGCCGAATACCTGAATAACCTGCTCACTCTCGCCCTTGCGCATAAGTCCGTGATTGACGTGTACGCAAACGAGCTGACGACCAATTGCCTTGATGAGAAGCGCCGCAACAACAGAGGAATCAACTCCGCCGGAGAGCGCCAAAAGAACCTTTTTTTCGCCTACCTGAGCGCGGATTTCGCGTACCTGCTTGGCAATAAAAGCTTCTGCCAGCTTTTTGTTTGTGATGCGCTCCATATTTTCGGGGCGTTTGTTTGGCAAATTCATAAGTTTTCCCTCCCATAAATCTTGAAATTGAGGTTTGCTTTTATAAAAAAATTATATCATATATATTCCCTTTTTGTCAATAGAAAATGATATGGCATTTTTACAAAAAGAGGATTTTTTGAAAATAGAATTTTTAGGAATATTGTAAAAAGTAAATATTCCAAACGGATGCTCCGCATCCTACACCTCATCCGCCTCGCAGTACTCGGCACCTTCCCCTCAAGGGGAAGGCTTTTGAGTTGTTTGCCGATAAAAACGGGCGACCAATGGTCGCACCTACTTTGCTGTTTGTTGTCAAACAACTTTCTTAGCGAGTAGGGTCTCGGTGGTTCCTAATCGCTCGCGATAGCAAAAGCGAGGTTTATCCTCGCGTCGACTGTCTATCCGTGCAGTAACAAGTCCCCTTTTGATGTTTTTGTGCGAGAGTTCTTGAAAGGGGTGTGGGGGAAACTTCTGGCAAGAAGTTTCCCCCACATAAACGCGTCCTTATAAAACCTTACTCAAAAACTCCTTGGTACGGGGATTTTGAGGATTGCCGAAGAGCTCGGCGGGCGGGGCGTCCTCGGCGATGATGCCGCCATCCATAAAGAGGACGCGGTCGGCAACCTCGCGAGCGAAGCCCATTTCGTGTGTAACGATGACCATTGTCATACCCTCGTTAGCGAGCTCCTTGATCAGGTCAAGAACCTCACCGACCATTTCGGGGTCGAGAGCCGAGGTGGGCTCATCAAAGAGCATCACCTGCGGATTCATTGCAAGCGCGCGCACGATGGCGATACGCTGCTTTTGTCCACCCGAGAGGGTAGAGGGATAGACGTTTGCTTTTTCTTCCAATCCGATACGGCGAAGAAGAGCGAGCGCTTTTTCTTTTTCCTCGGCGCGGATCTGCTTTTTGGTGGCAGAGGGAGCAAAGATGCCGCCTGCCTTTTTGATGCGCAGATGCACGGGAGCGAGCATAATGTTTTCGATAACGGTCTTGTTATTAAAAAGGTTGAATTGTTGGAACACCATACCGATGTTTTCGCGGTGCTTGTTGATGTCAACCTTCATATCGGCAAGGTCCTCACCGCCAAAGAAGATCGAGCCGCCCGTGGGGTCTTCCATACAGTTCAAGCAGCGCAAAAAGGTGCTTTTGCCGCTTCCCGAAGGACCGATAACGGCAACCTTTTCGCCTTTGTAAATGTTCTGGTCAATGCTTTTGAGGACTTCAAGGTCGCCAAAGCTTTTGCAAAGACCGCGTACCTCGAGTAGAGGTTGATTAGCTGTGCCGTTCACTTCTTGCAAGTCTCCTTTCCATCAGTTTAATAAGCGATGCAATGGCGGCTACGATCACAATGTAAAGCAGAGCCATTACAAGGTAGGGGATCATATATTCGTAAGAGTTCGAGCCTTGGTCCTGGAACGCCTTGGTGATATCCACCGCGCCAACGTAACCAACAATGGCGGTCTCCTTGATCAGGGCGATGAATTCGTTACCCATGGTAGGCAGAATATTTTTAACCGCCTGCGGAATAACGACCTTGATCATAGAGGTAGAGAAGGGGAGACCAACGGCTCTCGCGGCTTCAAGTTGACCTGGGTCGACCGAATTGATACCGCCGCGCATAATTTCGGAAATATACGCGCCGCTGTTCAGACCGAAGATCAGCACGCAGGAGGTGACCTCGGGCAGAGCAATACCCATCAGGGGCAGAAGAATGTAGTAGCCGAGAAGGAGCTGAACAACGATAGGTGTGCCGCGGAAGAACGCGACGTAAATATTGCAGATCGCTTGCGCATAGCGCACAATTTTTTTGTAGGGAGGAATGACCTTAACCATAGCGATCAGCGTACCGATAACGGTACCGATCAAAAGACCACCAATGGCAATGACGCAGGTGTTTTGAATACCCGTTAAGAGCTTTTTGTAGCCGTTGTTTTTGAAGAAGTAATTGGAGAAGATCGCCCACTTTTTGGGGAACTTGAAGCGAATGCCAATGTTCACCGCCAAAACGGCAAGCAGGGCAACCACCGCAAGGATGATCAAAATATCCATCCAATGCTTTTTGAAGAAGCTTTTTAGCTTTTGTTTTTGCATATAATAGTCCTTTCTGTTATATGTAAGGTGTTTTCACACGCAAACACAGGGAGAACGTGTCTCCCTGTGTTGTTTGTTCTGTTAAGGTCAGTTTGCTTCGTTTACGTTCTTAACGATCGCCTTTGCAGGACCTTCGTCAATAATAACGTATTTTACGTTGCCGTTGAGAATGTTTTGAACGGCAAGTGCGCCGGAGTTGTAGGGCATAGTGGTAAAGCCAAAGCCGTCAAAGCCCCAGTCTGCATCGCCTTCGCAGTATTTTTGACCGGTGGTAGCAGATTGAACGCCGATCTTAACGTCCTTGCCAAAGCCCTTCAGGATCGCCTCAACGTCTGCAACGGTCTCGCAGTTGTCAAAGGTGGTGTCGTTCATATCAACGATGAGCATTTGAGATGCATCGTAGTAAGAAACGGAGAAGTCAAGAATTTGCTTACGGGTATCGCTTACGGTAAGACCTGCAGCTGCAATGTCTGCAATGCCGCCTTCAACGGCTACGTCACCGTTCTCACCCTCGTAGGAGCCGCCGTCTGCAGAAACTGCAAGGCAAACTGCATCAAATTCCATGTTGTAAATGTAGAGCTCTTTGCCAAGCTTTTGTGCAAACAGAGCCATAATTTCAAGGTCAAGACCGTAGAAGTTTTCGCCTACCATATATTCAAAGGGCTCAAATGCTGCGTTGGTAGCAACGATGAGCTGGCTGCCGTCGGTCTTCTTTTCCTTAGCGGAAACAACGGGAGTGGGTGTGCCGTCGCCAAAGTACTTGTTTACGATTTCTTCAAACTTGCCGTTGCCCTTGATCTCAGCCATAAAGTCGTTGAGCTGGTTCAGGAGCGCGGTGTTGCCCTTTTGAACGGCGAATGCATATTCTTCTTCGGTCAGCTTGATCTCAATGACCTTAACGCCCTTTTCTTCGGGAGCCTTGCAGGATGCGAAAGCTGCGATGCAAGAAAGCATCATAACAAGTGCCAAAGCAATAGATAAAATTTTCTTCATAATCATTTTCCTCCGTGTGGAATTGTTTTTTTGCGATTGGGTTATCGTGCTTATATGATACTGCATAATTATTCATTTGTCAAGTCTTTTTTCAAAACTTTTTATTTTTCATAATTTTTGTGCAAAACCACGCCAAAACCGCTTTTTTGATTGTGAAAAATGACTATAAATTTGCATTTTCAAAAATAATAACGCAAAATAGCAGTGAATAAATATTCATAATATGCATAAAAACGCGGATCTTATGCAAGCTACGCGCGCAATATATATAATAAGGAAAAAACGCGGCGGCTATTGATTTTCTCTCCAAAATGTGCTATAATCAAAGCAAATCCACATAAAAACTTGTTTGGAGGAATTGATTATGGTTTACGAAAGAAAAGATATTGACCAAAAATACAAATGGGACCTCTCGGTCATCTACGCTGACGAAGCGGCATTCAATGCCGACTACGCTTTGGCAGAAGAGAAGATCAAGGCTTTCCGCGCACACGCAGAAACGATGACAAAGGGAGCCGAAGAGCTCTATGCCGCGCTCTATGATATGGGCGAGGTTGAAAAGATCATTTACAAGCTGTGGGAGTATGCATCGCTGAGCTTCTCGGTCGACACCTCCGATAACCACGCGCAGGCACTCAGCACAAGAGCCAGAAGTCTGGCAATTGCCGCAGGTGAGGCTTCTTGGTTTGTTACCCCTTACATTCTCAAGCTTGAGCGCGAGGTTGTGGACAAGTGGTTTGCAGAATGCCCCAAGCTTGAAACCTACCGCCGTATGATCTACAAGATCATGCTTGAAAAAGAGCACACCCTCTCCGACGAGTGCGAGATCCTTCTTTCCCGCATTCAGGATGCTATGGGCTCTCACTCGGGCATTCGCAGCATCTTTACCAACTCCGACCTGCGCTTTGGCAAGATCCGCGGTGAGGACGGCAAAAAGGTAGAGCTTACCGATACCAACTACGTTGCACACCTGATGAGCGGTGAGCGCCGTGTGCGCAAGGCAGCGTTCGATTGCCTCTATAAGACCTATGAGCAATTTGCAAACACCTTTGCAAATCTTTACGAGGCAAGAGTAAAGGAATCCACCACCAATGCAAAGATCCGCAACTTTGCCGATTCCATTACCGCTTCCACCTTCCACGATGAAGTCACCCCCGTTATTTATAACAACCTCATCGACTCCGTAAATGCGGGCCTGCCTGTTCTTTACGAATACTACGACCTCAAAAAAGAGGTTCTCGGACTTTCCAATCTGCATCTGTACGACATCTACGCGCCTCTGATGGGCGAGATCGACAGCGAATACACCTATGAGGAAGCCGTTGAGGAAGTCCTCAAAACTGTTAAGGTATTTGGCGAAGAGTACGAATCCAACCTGCGCAAGGGTCTTTGCGAAAAGGGCTGGGTAGACGTATTCCCCTGCCGCGGCAAGCGTGGCGGCGCGTTCTCCTCGGGCGGCCCCGGCACCGAGCCTTACATTCTGCTCAACTTTACCAACAAGCTCGATGACGTTTCCACCCTCGCACACGAGGCAGGACACTCGATGCACACCTGGTTCTCCACCAATTACAACGAGCCTCACAACGCAAACTACACCATATTTGTAGCAGAGGTCGCTTCCACCGTCAACGAGCTCCTTATGGCGCACCGTCAGCTGGCAGAGTGCCAAAGCGACGACGAAAAGCTCTACATTCTCAACCAACTCATGGAGACCTACAAGGGCACCCTCTACCGCCAAACCATGTTTGCAGAGTTTGAGAGAGATATGCACGCAATGTGCGAAAAGGGCGTTCCGCTCACCGCTGCCGTTATCAACAAGCACTACTACGATATCGTTAAGCGTTACTTTGGTCCTCGCGTTAAGTGCGATAAGCAGATCGCTTACGAATGGATGCGCATCCCGCACTTCTACACCTGCTTCTACGTTTACAAGTATGCAACCTGCATCTCGGCAGCATCTGCAATCGTAAAGAGAATTGAAACCGAAGGCGAGAGCTACATTAACCAATATATCGACTTCCTCAAGTGCGGCGGCTCCAAGTCTCCTTTGGATAGCCTCCTTGTTGCAGGCATTGATATGACAAAGCCCGAGGTCGTTAAGAGCGCAATCGACGATTTCGCCGCAACCATCAAGCAATTCAAGGAAATTTACAATAAGAAGAAATAATATAAAAAGAAGCCATAACCACCTTGGTTATGGCTTCTTTTGTATGTATTTGATTGCCTCGTAATCGCAGAGCTTTGATTTTTCAAGCATAAAGGCATAAACCTTGTCGCGCAAATTGGCGCGCGCCTCGCGATCGTTCAGTCCCTCGTCGGGGTAGATCGGGTCGCTGACGTATACGGTCATATTCGCCTTGCGGAACAGGGAAAGAAATCCCTTTGGCTTGGTGTATGCCGTAAAAAAGGCAAATACGGGGCACTTGTGCTTGACGGGATAGATGAACGAAGCATCCGAAAACGGTCTGACCCCCGTATAATAGGGCCAGATGTGCGCCTCGGGATAAATGGTAATGTTGCAGCTTTTGTGATAAAAGTCCACCGCCTGCGAAAAGCGCTTCATTCCGCGCAGGCTCGTGGGCAGGGGAATGGCGCCAAGCATTTGCACGATGTTCCGCAGTCCCTTAATTGAGACGGTATCTGCCGAAACAAGAATACGATTGCGGCGCGGAACAGAGATCAAATTTGGCGTAAAGGCATCCCACCATCCCGTGTGATTGCCGTAAAGAAAATAGGGGGTATCCTTGCATTTTTTCACCGCTTTTTTGTTGACAAAGCGCATACGCAAGATCACTTTTTCAAAAAACCAAACAAGGGGGAATGCGATCAGGTAATATGCAATAAAAGCACCGATCCTCCAAAAAATGCTTTTGTGAACGTAGGGGAAGGTCTCGTCAACCGTGCATTTGTTGATGTTGGTTCCCGCAAAATCGTCGCTCAAGTCATCGTCGTAGTAAACAACTCTCTTACTGTCCTCTTTTTTCATTTGCAACCTCCAGCATCATCTCTTCCATTTTTGCCATACAAACGTCCTGTGCAAATGGATGTGCGCTGTCCAAATACCTTTGTTCATATTCGCGGCGCAGGTCGGGGTGCTCGATCCAAAAGTCGATCACCTCTGCCAGCGATCTGGGGTCTCTGTTACGAAAAACGCATTTTTCGTCAATGGCAAAGCCCTTTGTGGCGGCATTTTTGGAGTTCGAAACAATGGTGAGCTTGCCGCAGGCAATTGCCTCCAGGCAAGAAATTCCCTCAAGCTCCACCTCGGCAGGGTGAACGTAAAGATCGGCATAATTGAGCACGTCAATGATCTCCTCGCGGGAATAGAACTTGAAAATAGGAGCCACGGGGAGCTTTTTTGCAAGCTTTCGGTAATAAGCCTCCTTTACCCCCTGACCGCCCAAGATCAGCTGAATTTGGTCGCGATGCTTGGAGAGCGCAACCGCCTTGATCAAGGTATCCTGCGACTTTTCGCGGGAATATCTTCCGGTGCTTAAAATAACGATCTTATCCTGCAATTCGGGGGGCTTTGGCGTATCTCTTTTTTCTACGTAGGCGTGCACGCCGTTTGAGATCACGTAGCCGTTGGTTTTGTGCTTTACGTTTTGCTCAAACACGTTTTGAATAAACGCGGTGGGGTAGTGTATGGCATCTACGTGCCGATACGTGTGGCGATAAATAAAGCGATAAACGCCCGTATTGAGCCACTCGAGCTTGTTGAGCTTGATGTAGGACGTAAAATTTTGCGCCTGCATATGAAAGCCTGCCGTAACGGGCAGACCCATTTCCTTTGCAATTTGAACGATCTTCATTCCAAGCGAAAAGGGAAGCATCGTGTGAACGTGGTCAACGCCCGCAAGTGCCTCGCGCACGATCTTTTCATCTGCCTTTGCAATCGTTACGCCAACCTTTGCAACGTATGCATCAAGTGCTTTTCCAAAATGCATATTCGGCACAACGTAAACGCCGTCCTCTCCCTTTTTGTCTTGGTCGGCGCAAAGAATGCGAACGGTGTGTCCTCTCGATTTCAAAAAGCGGATCAGGTTCATAGCGGCAATGGTCGTGCCATTGTTTTCATCACCCAAAACGTCACATACAATTAAGAATGTCATATCTGCTCCTTTCAAAACAATAAAAAAAGAGACCCTCTGCGCGCAGCAGATAAGTCTCGTCATTTCAGGTAAAGCCAGGTCGCAGGGCCATGATGTTGACTTTACCACACAGTGTGCAGACTACTCCCTTATGGGCACAATTATACCAAAAAATGTCGAAAATATCAAGCATTTGACCCCAAAAACTCTTAGTACAGTTTGCCTCAAATGTCCAAAAAAGAATATCAAAAAAGGAAAAAAGAAGGGAGAAAAATCAACGAACAGTCGAGTGCCGTTTTTTGCATAGACTATTGACAAACCCGTTTTCCTGTGTTATAATACCATCGAACAAAAAATTTTAGGAAAGGAGGAGAATACAATGACCAACAACGCTAAGTGTAATGCTATCCATATCAACGTACTCACCTCCGAGGATACCAAGGCATAATTTTGGCTTTTGTCAATCTATTTCCCGGGAGAGATGTGCGCCCGGGGATTTTTTTGTTTAACAAGCACCCGTGCGCCTCACGGGTGCTTGTTGCTTTTATGCTCGGAGAATAAACCGATAATACTTATTTGAGAAAAAAGACGAAAAAGAAACTATGAAAAAACTATTTCAACTACTAAAACCCTATCGAAAAAAGCTGTTTGCCGTGGCGGCAATTGATGGCGTTGGCATGATGTGCTCGCTCCTGATGCCTTTTTTGATGAGCGAGATCGTAGAGGAGGGTATTGCCAAAACCAACGTAGATTTGGTGTGGAAATACGCCATTGCTATGGTGGCGCTTGCCCTTTTTTCGGCGGGCTGCAACATTCTTTCTGCCAAGCTGAACACGACCATCTCCTCTCATTACACCGCCGATCTTTGCCACACGGTGTTTGAAAAGATCAATTCGCTTTCTTACAGCAAGTATTCCAAAATCGGACCCTCGGGGCTTTTGACAAGAGCCACCGACGATATTTGGAACGTTGAGGGAACCGTTACAAGCCTGCCCTATACGCTTTTTACCGTTCCCATTATGTTCATCGGCTCGGCAGCCCTCTCCTTTTTTGCAGACCCTGTGCTGTCGGCAGTTTTTATGCTCTCTATACCACCCGTTCTTCTTTTGGTGCTCTTTTTAATGCGCCCCCTGTACGATATGTGGGATAGATCCGATAAGTACGTCGATCTGCAAAACAAGATCGTGCGTGAGCGCCTTTCGGGCTTGCGTGTTGTAAGAGCCTTTAACAACGAAAAAAGAGAACACGGTCGTGCAAAATTTGCCACCGAGGAGATGGCAAAATATATGATCCGCGCAAACACGCGCGGCGGTATGGTCGACCCCTTTGCAATGCTGCTTTTAAACCTTGCAACGGTTGCTGTCATTTTGATCGGCGGCATTCGTGCGGACGGTGGGGCAGGCATTGGTGCGGGTGGAGTAATTGCCGTTTTGCAATACATTGGCATTATTTCGGGCGCGCTGATCAACATCTCTTGGACGCTTGCATGGCTTCCCAAGGTAAAGGTGTCTGCAAGACGCCTAAGCGAGGTTCTCACAAGCCCCGACGAGGAAAGCCTTGCCGAGGGTGAGGGCGAGCAGCCCGAGGGATTTGCTATCGAGATCCGCGAGCTTTCTTTTGCATATCCCGACTCGACCAAAAACGTCATCGACGGACTTTCTCTTACCCTAAAAGAGGGCGAGCATATTGCGCTGATCGGTGGAACGGGAAGTGGAAAAAGCACGCTTATCAAGCTCCTTGCAGGACTTTTTGACCCCGGCGACGGAGAGATCCTTTTGGGTGGCACGCCCTATGCGCGTATGCGAAAGCGCGATGTTCGTGCACACTTTTCGGTGGCGCTTCAAAGAGCGCAGATCTTTGAGGGCAGCATTCGCGATAACATCAAAATGGGCAAGCCCGATGCGACCGATGAAGAGATAAACGAGGTTCTGCGCCTTTCCAAAATGTCGGATTTCGTTGCCTCTCACCCCGAGGGCTTGGATTACCTTTTGGTCGGTCGCGGGCAAAACGTCAGCGGCGGTCAACGCCAGCGCTTGAATATGGCAAGAACGGTCATCAAAAACGCCGACGTTTACATTTTTGACGATAGCTTCAGCGCACTCGATTTTTTAACCGAGAGCGAGATCAAGGCAAACTACGCAACGCTTTTGCGCGGCAAGAGCCGCATTGTTGCCACCCAACGCATCAGCACCGCAATGAGTGCCGATCGCATCTACGTTATGGATAAGGGCAAGATCATTGGCGTGGGAACACACGATGAGCTGCTTGACTCCTGCAGCGTATACCGCGAGATTGCCGAGTCTCAGCTTGGCACGCAGCAAAGAAAGGGGGAGAGCCGCAATGAAGCGTAAAACAAAAGAGAATAAGCTTTCAACGGGCGCGGTCGTCGGGCGCATTCTTAAGGACTCTCTTGGCATTTTGCATTGGCTGCTCCTTGCCACCGCGTTGAGCATAGGATCTGCCTTTTTGGCTATGAACGCCCCCGAAATTTTGGGCGACCTGACCAATCAGATCTACGATCTGGCAAGCGAGGGGATTGCAATTGATATGGCAGTGTTCTACAAGCGTATCATCACACTTGCCATCGTTTATCTTTTGTCGGCGGCACTCGGGGCTATGACAACGGCGGTTATGAACTACTCGGTAAGTAGCTTTTTTACCTGCAAGATCAGAGTAAAAATGAGCGAAAAGATCGCCAAGATCCCCATCAAAACGGTGGATAGCACCCCAAACGGAGAGATCATTTCGCGTATGACGAACGACGTCTCCATTATGGGCGGCTCTATTCACGATATTTTTGGCGTTGTCATCAACGGTGTCATTCAGCTTGTAATGATCTCGGTCATCATCTTCACACGCGATGCTATAATGGCATTGGCGGTTATCGTTTTTGTGCCGCTCTCGCTGATTCTGTCAGCAGTCCTTGCTTCCAAAAGCGAAAAGCACTTTAACGAATCGAGAACGCTTTCGGGCAAGCTGTATAGCATCTGCGAGGAAAATTTGGCCTGTTTCGATGCGGTAAAGATCTTCTCCATAGAAGGATCGCAAAACGAAAAATACAGAGACGTTACCAAAAAATACGCCACCCACGCGCAAAAGGGATACTTTATCTCGGGGCTTGTCAGCCCCGTTGTTGGGCTGATCAATCACATCTCCTACGTTGCCATCTGCGTCATTGGTGCGTACCTTGTTATCAACGGGCGCGTAGACGTAGGCGCGCTGGTTGCGTTTATTATGTATACCAAGCTGTTTTCGGGGCCCTTGGAGTCGATCGCCAACGGAATGTCGATGATACAGTCGACCGTTGCCTCGGCAAGAAGAGTATACGAATATTTGGACGGCGAAGAAATGGACGAGGTAGCCCCAACGGATTGCAAAGACGTGCGTGGAGAGGTCAAATTTGAGGACGTAAGCTTTTCTTACGTTCCCGAAAAGCCGCTGATCGAGCACCTCAACCTGCACGTTCGCCCCGGGCAAAAGGTAGCCATCGTAGGGCCTACCGGTGGCGGCAAAACGACAATCGTAAATCTCCTAATGCGGTTTTACGATTCGGTCTCGGGCAAAATTTTGGTTGACGGCAGGGATATTACCGAAATGAATCGCTCGGACGTGCGCGAGATGTTCGGTATGGTCCTGCAGGATACGATGCTCTTTTCGGGCAGTGTTTACGATAACATTGCCTATGGCAAAGAGGGAGCCACACGCGAGGAAGTGATGGAAGCGGCAAAAAAAGCCCACATCGACCGCTTTGTTGATGCGCTCCCCAACGGCTACGATACCGAGATCAACGAGGATAGCACCAACATCAGCGCAGGGCAAAAGCAGCTTTTGACCATTGCGAGAGCCTATCTTTCCGCCAGACCCATTCTCATTTTGGACGAAGCAACGAGCAACGTTGACACGCGCACCGAGCTGCTGATTCAAAAAACGATGGATGAGCTGATGAAGGGAAAAACCGCATTCGTGATCGCACACCGTCTTTCCACTATTGAGGATGCAGACGTCATTTTGGTTGTGGATAACGGAAGCATCGTAGAGCAGGGAACACACAGGGAGCTGCTTGATAGAGGCGGACTGTACGCAAGGATCCATTACAGCCAATATCCCAAGGTATAAAAGCACACCAAAGCAGACTTTTGTGGGCTACTGAAGGGAAAAAACAATTTTAACCAAAAGGGCATAGCCGTTTATTCGGCTATGCCCTTTTGGTTTACATACGCCCTTGCAAATTGTTCTTTACAAAAACAAAAAAATATGATATAATAATTACAATGGCGAGTTGTGGGCTTGTTCTTTGCGTTCGCCAATATAGATGTTGGGAGATTGACTCTATGAATAAGGAATTTAAAAAATTCGACATGAAAGCGCCGCCAATCAGACAGCGTCAGTGGTTAAGACCGATTACCTGGGCGCTTTCATTTCCTTTTACAATGGCACAAAAGACAAAAATTATCAAAAAGAATTGTGAAGGACTCAAGCCCCCGTATCTCTTAATCTGCAATCACAATGCCTTTTTTGATTTTATGGTAGCCACGCACGCTATCTTTCCGCACAGAGCAAATTACGTGGTTGCCATCGACGGCTTTTTCGGCTTCCCGCTCAAAAAGTGGCTTTTGCGAAACGTTGGCGGCATTTGCAAGCGCAAGTTTACAACCGATCTTGTGCTCATTCGCCAAATAAAGAGAGTTCTCGCCAACGGCGACGTGCTTATCCTCTATCCCGAGGCGAGATATTCCGATTGCGGCACACCGAGCGAGCTCCCCGAATCTCTTGGGCAGATGTGCAAAATGATGAAGGTGCCTGTGGTTACGCTGAATTGCAAAGGGCATCACTTAAAAACACCCGTATGGAACCTCAAGGATAGAAAGATCCCCTACACAGAGGCGTATCTTACCCAGCTCTATACGGCGGATCAATTAAAGGATGCGAGTGCCGAGGAGATCAATGCAAAGCTTACCGAGGCGCTCACCTACAACGATTTTGCATGGCAAAAAGAGAACAACATCAAAATAACCGTTCCGTACCGTGCAGAGGGACTTCACAACGTGCTTTATCAGTGCGCCCATTGCCACACCGAATATGAAATGAGCAGCAAGGGCGACACGCTGACGTGTGGGCATTGCGGCAAATCCTGGCGCATGACCGAGCTTGGCGAGCTTGTTGCCAACGAGGGAGAAACAGAATTTTCTCACATCCCCGATTGGTACGAGTGGCAAAGAGCAAACGTACGCAAAGAGGTGCGCGAGGGAAGATACTATTTCGAGTCCGAATGTCACGTCAGATCCATGCCCAACGGCACAAGATTTTACGATATTGGAAACGGCACGCTCGTTCACGATATGGAAGGCTTCCGACTCAAGGGCAGCGGAAAATACGGCGACTTTGAAATGGAAAGAAAAGCGGCAGGTCTTGAGGCGTGCCACATCGAGTATAATTACCTTGGCAAGTACGGGGATTGCATCGACCTGAACACCTTGGAAGATACATATTACATTTACCCGCACGCCGAAAAGTTCTCCGTAACAAAAATCAATTTTGCAACCGAGGAAATGTACCGCATGATCCGAGAAAGCACCCCCAGGCACGCGCGCAAAGGTGCGCAGAAATGTCCCCAGCCGTGAGGTCATTATGGAAACAACAAGCAAAATTCGGCGCCTTGCCGCCACCACGCTAACGCTCTATTTGCTTTTGCTGGTTTGGATCATTGCGCTCAAATGCAATATGAAGGAAGCGATCCTCGGCGCCAGAGTATATAACCAATTATTTACCGTAGCCGAGCGGTTTGAAATCTACCTTTCCTATTTTGCAAAAACCGATTTTCGGGATGGAGCGGTAAACGTTCTGCTGTTTATCCCCTTAGGAATGCTGCTCCCGTTTGTTCAAAAAAAGCTTTTTTGGATAAAAACGGTATTCCTGTGCTTTTTGATCAGCGCAGGCTTCGAGGTCCTGCAAATCGTCAATGGCTTTGGCGCATTTACCTACATTGATATCATCAACAACACGGCAGGGGGAATTATTGGCGCCTTTATCTATCTCTTTTTACACAAAAAAGTTAAGGAAAAGCCGCTTGCCGTTACCTTTTCGGTTTTAATAGCGGGGCTGATTCCAACGCTGATTGCTGCCACGATCAACACCGTCCGACATATAGAGTATTATCTTTGAAGGTATGGCATAAAAAGAAGGAAGCACACCTTGGCGCGTGCTTCCTTTTTATGTTGCTTATTTAGCGGCGATCTCTTCCTCTTGCAAGAGCCTTCTTTGTATTCTTGCCGCAACAATATCAAGCGCGGTCTTGTTTTTTCCGCCGTTGATGATGATATCCGCATATTTTTTGGTAGGCTCAACGTAAATACCGTGCATGATTTTAACCGTGCCCACGTATTGATTGATAACACCGTCAATATCTCTTCCGCGCTCGGTTACGTCGCGACGAAGGCGGCGCAAAATGCGCTCATCTGCATCGGCGTCCGCGTAGATCTTCACGTCAAACAGTTCACGGAGTCGCTCATCGTGAAAGGTGAGAATGCCATCAACAATTATAACGGGTGTGGGATATACGCGCGTCATTTCGCTCTTGCGGGTATGAATACAAAAATCGTAATCGGGAATATCAACGCACTTGCCCATCAGCAGCTCGCGCAGATGCTTTACAAGCAGATCGGTATCAAGCGCGTCGGGACAGTCGTAATTTGTTTTCACGCGCTCCTCCATAGTCAGGTGATCCTGTGGCTTGTAGTAGTTGTCATAGGAGATGATCGTTATTTCATTGGGGAAGAGCTTTTTCAGTCCATCGGCAAACGTAGATTTTCCCGAGCCTGTGCCTCCCGCAATGCCTATCAGCATGGGTGTCATTTTTCTGCCTCCCTTGTTTTTGGATGTGTTTTCGAGCGTTTTTATCATTATATCACATTTTACGACGTTTGGCAAGATTGAATTTGATTTTTGAAGAATAAAAAGAAGGAAAAAGCGTTGGCGGGGTGGGGAAGATGAGCGGATGGGTCACCGGAGAATGAAAAAAGCACCTCATTTGAGTGTCCGGGAATTTCGCCTGCGGCGAATATACCCACACCCTGCGCCTGACAAGCAAGCTTGTCGATCTTCGGGTGGGGTATGCGAACCCGAGCGTTTGCGAGTTCGGGAATTTCGCCTATGGCGAATATTTTTGCTCGCGGCTCTTGTGAGCGAGCTCCCGTCGCCTTGCTCGCAAAATGCGAACCCGAATCAAAAATGCAAAGCATTTTGAGCGGGAAGATGAGCGGATGGGTCACCAGAGAATGAAAAAAGCACCTCGTTCGAGGTGCTTCATTCTCTGGTGACCCATCCGGGAATCGAACCCGAGTTTCCAGCGTGAGAGGCTAGCGTCTTGACCGCTTGACCAATGGGCCATTGCTTTGCGCTTAAGTATTATACCACAGCGCGCGGCAAATTGCAAGTCTTTTTTTCATTTTCCTCTGCCTTTTTGTGCATTTTCTTTCTTTTGTTCAAAAAAAGGCGAATTCGAGTGCCGTTTTTCGTCAAAATAGACAAAAGAGGGCGTTATCATACGCCCTCTAACTCTTTTAGAAAACATTGCAAAGAACAAATCTGCATATCCCGTACAGTCTCTCCCGCCGAAATGATATTTTCTGCGCCGTGGTTTGGCTGATAGCGAAATTCCATAGGGGCGGGACTGGCTAAAAGAATGTTTCGCACTTTTTTCCGGTTCCACTCTTTCTTGCATTGATGTCGAAAGTCAAAGTTTGGCATCTTTTTTTCGCGCCCGTCAATGGGAATGTGAAATCCTGCACCGTAAGATAAGAGAGCAACGTAGCTTCTAAAAAAATAATTGCCGTTTTCTTTGAGTGTCAGGATAGAAAGCCGCCTTGGCGCGCCAAAAAATTTAATGGAAAGCACCTGTGTTGGCGTTTCGATATAAAGGTCACAGCCTTTTCGCTTTTTGCTCCCCAAAAACCAAAGTATGTGTGTAGGATGTACTACAAGATTTTTTCTTTTGCACATCCTTTTAATGTTCATCGCGCAAACCAGCCTCTTGAAAAAGCAACGTATGAAGGGGAAGAGAATAACAAGGGCAAAAATGCCGAAAAGAACAAACCAAAATTCCATCATACGCTCCTCTCTCGGTAGGCGATATAAATCAACGGTGTTTTGCCGACCACAACGGGGTAGGGCAACAAATTTTGCTTTACGATGGCAAGCATTTGCGCTTTGGCGTATGCCATCAAAGCGCCCGCATGGGTGAAATATGCGGCTTCATCCACGTGCTTGGGCACGCGGTGCTTTGTCTTTTCCCAAAGCTTGCCGAGATCATCAGAAAGCAGAGATAAAAGCTCTTTTTTGATCTTCTTTTCGGCGTGGTTCCAATAGTTTGCTACCTCATCAAAGGGGAGCGCGGGGATGTCGAGCTTGATCTCACCGTCCGCGCCGCGCGTCAGGATGCAAAGCTTTTCAAATTCGGGAATAAGCTCATACAAAAGATTGTTGTCGGTTTTGACGTCGCAGGGCAAAAGGGATGCGTAAAAGCGCAAAATGCTTTGCAGAGAGCATTTATATCGAAATCCGTTATACGCCCAATGCGCGTCACCAAAAAGGGATTGACAGTCGAACAGTTGGCAATCGCACTTTCCATCATTGTTTTTGCTGTAACTGACTTGTACGGGGCCGGAGCCGTCATAAGGGTTGTCGCGTTTCTGCCCGTGCTCGTATACGGTCACAGTAGCGAGCCATTTGCCGGCGTTGGGGCGCTCGGGCGGGGATGCTGGGGCGTTTTCGGGATGCGGGTGACTTTTGCTGACAACACTGTTTAGCGTTTGATTGAGCACAAACAAAAGCATAGTTGCCTTTTGCTTGTCCGACATCTGTGCAAACACCTCTCGCTTTGTCAGCGGTTCGATATGTTGCCAAACGATCTCCCACACCGCCTTCGCATATTTTTCGGCAAGTGCCTCTTGTGCGGGGATGTCGCCAAAGGCATCCTCATACCGTTGCATAAAGCAACGTGTATAAACAAGACCGCCGGGAGTTCTGCCCATCATTTCCCCTGCGACGAGTCTCTCTACGAGGGGTTCGACGTAAGCCGTGGGCATCCCCATCATGTCGGCAATACCGCGTATCGAAATAGGCGTCTCATAAGCAAGACAAAGAATGTTGGCTTCAATGGGGGATTGCATAAGCGTAAACGGCTCACCGTTCAGGCCGTCGCCGCCCCAAATTCCAATCGATGCGGTTTTGGGTTCATAACTGATTTGCGAATATTTTTCCATGTTTTCAAGTCCCTCTTTGATCTGATTGCGCGCGGAAGAAAGTCGCGATAATACCGTGCCGCGTGGAATATTCAGCGCTTTTGCGATCTCTTCTACCGTTTGCCCGTGAACGTAATGCCGCACCGTGACCTCGCGATAAATATGGATCAGCCGCCCGATCTCGCGGCGCACCGATTCGTATTCCTCGCCAAGACGTTCGGCTGCTTGTATTTCTGCGGGCTCATTATAGGCTTCGCCTATGCCGTCGGTGTATTCCACAAGCTCTGCCCGATATTTTTGGCGCAACCAAGTATTGTATTGATTTTTGAGAACGGCGGACAAAAAGCCCTTGGGGTGCTCTACCGCCTCGCCGCGATTGACCTTTATAATCAATGCCGCGAGTGTGTCCTGCACCAAAGAATCAATGTCGGGGCAGTCAACGTAATGGTTTTCGGCAAGACGGTATAGGTAGGATAGATATTCTTCACACGCCTTTTCAAAATCTTTATCAAATTCGATCACAGAGGGGGTCTCCTTTCTGCCGCTGCGGGCTATTTTCATCCCATTAGTTGCAAAAAAGCACGCAAGATTCGCTCTTTTGACTCAATTATATCACAAATTTGTGTATTTGTCTACAAACCGGGCGACGGGATGCCTTTTTTGTATACGCAGATGATTTTCCGCGGAAGGGAGAGAAAAAACTTGTTGCTGTCTATTGCCAAGCGAGAAAAGATATGATATAATAAAATCGAAGCAATAAATTCAAAGAAAAATGAGGTACATATTTTATGAGTCATTACAGTGTTAAAGAAATTGCCGAAAGGATAAAGGCAAGGGGAGAGAGCGTTGTTGTTGGCAAGCAACACGTTTTTGAGCTTGCGGTTATCTCCTTGCTTTGCGGGGGTCACATTTTAATTGATGACGTTCCCGGAACAGGCAAAACGGTTTTGGCAAAAACGCTTGCGCAGTCTTTTTCGCTCGACTTCAAGCGAGTGCAATGTGTTCCCGATATGCTCCCCTCTGACCTCGTTGGTGTTAACTTCTTTGATATGAAGCAATCGGAATTTCGCTTTATCAAGGGTCCCGTATTTACAAACGTTTTGCTTGTGGACGAGATCAACCGCGCAATGCCCAAAACGCAAGCGGGACTGCTTGAATGTATGGAAGAGCATCAGGTGAGCGTGGATGGCACGACCTATCCGCTCTCCGAGCCTTTTATGGTCATTGCCACGCAAAACCCCGTGGAAACAAAGGGCACCTTTGAGCTCCCCGAGGCGCAGCTCGACCGTTTTTTGATCAAGACCTCTATGGGATATCCCACCCACGCGGAAAACATTGATATTCTGTCTCTCAAACTGCAAGGCGCAGATGCCGCCCTCGATGACAGCACTCCCATTGATGCCGCAAGCATTGAAGCCGCAAAGCGGGAATTGGCATCGGTGTTTGTGCACCGCGATCTTTTGGACTACGCCGCAACCATCTGCGAATGCACGAGAAGCGCAAAGGACGTCATTCTCGGCGCGAGCCCGCGTGCTATGATCGCGCTTGTGCGTGTGGCGCAAGGCTATGCCGCAATTGAGGGCAGAGACTACGTTTTGCCCGATGACGTCAAGCGTGCGGCAGTTCCCGTATTGGCGCACCGCATCGTCTTCCAAAACAGCTTTTATCACCGCAGGGATCTTGGAAAAAATCTGATCGAGAGCATTCTCGAAAGCGTTACCGTTCCCAGCGAGCAGATCAATTTTTCACGCAGGTAACGCATTATGGATTTTTTCATTCGTCTTGCAAATTTTGTGGGGCGGATCGTGACGTCACCTTGGTTTTGGATCGCCGTTCTTGTGGCGGCTCTTGCTTGGCTGCTGATCTCTCTTTACCGCCGAGCAAAGCTGCGCGCATTGGATCAAGTCGCTTACGGTCGCCACTTTTCCACCGACGGTATTTTTGTGGGAGAGACGCTTGAGCTGATCGAAACGATCCGCAACCCAAGCTGGTTTCCGCTGTTTCGCGTTCGAGTAGAGTTTTTTGTACCCGGTGGCTTAACGGTTGACGAGATCGAATGCAAAAAGCACACCAAGGTAACCAGCATTTTTCACATTCCGCCATACGCCACCGTGCAAAAGGCACACACGGTAAGGGCGGATAAACGCGAGCATTACCGCTTGTATACGTCGTTTATTCGTTACCGAACCACCGAGTATACACTCGATTCCCCCATTGACTTTTACGCATACCCCAATCAATACGATGCCGATGCAGGCTTTGCCCCCGATATCTATCACGCAGGGGAAACGGTCGCATCCCGAAAGTACATCGAGGATCCCTTCTTTTTGTCGGGTATTCGGGCATATCGCCCGGGCGACCCTATGCGTGCCATCAACTTTAAGGCATCTGCCCGCGGCTTTTCGGGCGGTGTGCGGCAGCTGATGTCCAACGATTACGATAGCTCGCGCAACTACAACAGTATGATCCTTTTGGATCTGACCGCTTATCCCGATGCTACCATCGGCGAAGAAGAGCAGATTGAGGTCGGGCTTCGTTATGCCTGCTATTTGTTTGGCGAGGCGCTCAAAAACGGCGGAAACGTTGGCTTTGCCACCAACTGTGCCACGGGGAACGCGCGCTACGTTTACGTTCCCTGCGGAAGCGGGACTGTGCATACCAAATCCATTTTAGAGCAATTTGCCGAGATCTCGATCAACGAAAAAAGAGATTACTCTATCAACGTCATTTTGCAAACGATCGCGCCCGAGCTTGCTCGCGGAACCGACATTTATTTGATAACGCCGTTTGTAGATGACAAAATGGCAGGGCTTCTGCATTCCTTGCGCCGCGTTGGGCGAAACGTAGAGGTCATTCTCTTGTCGGGAGGTGGAAGCCAATGAAGCTGATACGTAAATACGGCTATGAAATTTTAGCGAGCGTTTTGGGCGTGGCTTTTGTCACAATGCTTTTGTATCTTGTCATTGTCAAGCCCGAGGATCTCTACGTGCGCGGAACGGTGATGTTTGGCATGCTCTTTGATGGCATTGCCATCTACTACGCTTTGCGCAAGCTGTGGCGCACCAAGTGGAGATATCGCGTGGTGCCCGCGGTGCAAAGGGTATGGGAAAAGATCGCACGCGTGCTCAAAATCGTTCGTACCAAGCTCGGGCTGGAGAAAAAGGAAAAGCGGACCGTCCTCAAGGGAAAGACCATTGTCTTTTTTGAAAAAAAGCCTCTTGAAAAGCAAGCAAAGCGAGCCAAAAAGCCGCTGGGGTGGGGGAGTCTGCAAACCGACAGAGAACGCCTTGGCTACCTTTACCGCCGTATGATCGACGGCAACATCAACCGAGGCTTGCCTGTGTTTTCTTTTGAGACGCCAAGCGAAATAAAAGAGAAAAAGGAATACAAGGATTGCGAAAACCAAATCTTCGATCTGTACGTGGCAAACCGATACAAGGGCGAGGTCAGTTTGGATCGCGAGACCTTGAACGATCTTAAAAAAGAGTTGAAAAACACCAAGTAAAATCAAATTTTAGTGCATTTTCTTCTATAAAAGCGGAAAAAATTAAAAAAATCCTGCAAAACCTATTGCAAAGTGGAAGAAAATGTAGTATAATAAACTCAACTATGTGTCGGACGAGCTTTCGACGCAAATTTGACTTTCTGTTTTTGGAGGTAACTATGGTAGTAGCCGGCGATTTTAAAAACGGTATTACATTTGAAGATGAAAACGGCAACGTTCTGCAGGTCATTGAGTTCCAACACGTAAAACCCGGTAAGGGCGCAGCGTTCGTTCGCACCAAGCTTAAGAACGTTATCACCGGTGCGGTTATTGAAAAAACTTTCAGCCCCACCGACAAGTTTGAAAACGCATACATTGAGAGAAGAGATATGCAATATTCCTACGACGATGGCGCTCTGTATCACTTTATGGATACCGAGACCTGGGAAGAGACCCTCGTATCCCACGATATGGTAGGCGACAACTTCCGCTTCGTTAAGGAAGAAATGATGTGCAAGATCATCTCCTACAAGGGCAACGTATTCGGCATCGAGCCTCCCACGTTCGTAGAGCTCGAAGTAACCGACACCGACCCCGGCTTTGCAGGCAACACTGCAACCAACACCCTCAAGCCCGCAACCCTTGAGACCGGTGCTGAGATCAAGGTTCCGCTCTTTATCAACGTTGGTGACGTTCTTAAGATCGACACCCGTACGGGCGAGTATCTTTCCAGAGCATAATCAACCACAAAAGGGGAAGACTTTGCAGGCAAGGTTTTCCCCATTTTCAAATTACATCCAACACGAAAGGAAGGATCTATATTATGAATTTGACCGAAAAAGCTGCTTATATCAAGGGCTTGGCTGACGGCCTTGAGCTCGATAAAGAAACCAAAGAGGGCAAGATCATTGCCGCTCTCCTCGACCTTGTTCAGGAAATGGCAGACGAGATCGCAGGCATTCATCAGGATATCGACGAGATCGACGAGGATCTGAACTACCTCAACGAGTACGTTGAAGAGCTCGACGACGATCTTCAGGACGTTGAGGATTACCTTGACGAAGAGTGCGAGTGCGACGACGAGGATTGGGAAGAGGATGACGAAGATGATTGGTGTGACGGCGACTGCCTGAGCTGCGACGGCTGCGACTGCGAGGACGACGATTACTGTGAGATCGTATGCCCCTCTTGCGGTGAGACCGTTTGCTTTGATAGCGAGCTCGATCCCGAAAATCTCCTTTGCCCCGCTTGCGGCGAAAAGTTCGGCTGCATCGTTGAAGAAGACGATTACAAAGCGATTTCCGAAGAAGAATAAGATGGAATAACAAGAAAAGACCTTGGCGTGTGCCAAGGTCTTTTTTGTGTGCGATCATCCTATAATAATGCGTAGGGGAGGGGTATCCCCTCCCGCTTTTATGCACGATATTCGTTTGTTTTCGGGCGATTCGTGAATCGCCCCTACGGGGTAATCAATAACTCTGCATTCTGCACTCTTCACTCTGCACTCTCGTTTCTCATCAATTTCTCAAACACTTCTTTATCGGTGCGGTCCTCGGTGAGGGGGGAGATGGTGGTGTAGCCTGCCCAAATGGCGTCGGTGTCGACGGTGAGGTCGAGCACCTCGTTGCGAATGGGGTCGCCTACCTGAATGTAATAGTCGCCCTCGCGTTTTTCAAAAGCATCGGAATAGAACATTCCGCCCTGACGGGTGATGCAAATGCCCTCGGGATTATTGGCGAGGTTGACGTTGTAAAGAGAGCCGCATTCCCAAAGCCCGTGCTCGTCCATAAAGGCAAACACGTCGTCGAGCTGGGGAATAACGTCCTCGGCATTCGCTTCATAATTCATCGAAAGAGCAATGGCGGGAACGCCAAGGCGTGCCGCCTCAAACGTTGCGCCAACGGTGCCCGAATAGGCAATATCGTGCCCGAGGTTGTAGCCGCGGTTGATGCCCGAGATCACAAGGTCATATTCCTTTTTGAGCCCCGTGATGCCAAAGCGAACGCAATCGGCAGGGGTGGAGTCCATTGCCCAAGCCTCAACGTCGCCAAGTCGAGGCGTGCGCTTGATCTCAACCTCGCGGAAGAAATCAATGGCTTGGCTCTTTCCGCTTTGTTCAATTTTGGGGGCAACAACGGTCACCTCTCCCAAAGATCTTGCCCACTTAACAAGGTGGGGCAGGGCAGGAGCGGCAATGCCGTCGTCATTGGTGATCAGTATTCTCATAGCCATCCTTCGTTATTTTCCTTATAGTTCTTCAATCTTTCGTCGGCTTGTGCCAACATTACTTTTACGTCGCGCTTGTTGTGCAGGGTCGCACCGGCGGCGCAGTCGTGTCCGCCGCCGCCCCAAGCCTCTGCAAGCTCATTGCAGGTCACAAAGCGGGAGCGCAAACGCACGCGGATCTCATCGCCGGGCCCCTCAATAAAGGCGATCCAAATCAAGCTATCCTTGATCGAGTCCATAAAGGAGACCGACGCGCTGGCTTCTTCCATCGAAAGCCCGAATTTTTCTTGCATTTTGTGGTCGACGTAGAGATACGCCACACCGTTTTCGGTCATTTTGATCTTGCTGAGCATATAGCCGTGAAAGCGCAGATTTTTGTAATCCTTCATATACAGGTGCGCGTAAATATGGTCAACGTCCACACCTTGGTCAAGCAGCATACCCGCATAGCGCATCGTATCGCCCGAAACCGAACGGAAGCGGAAACGACCCGAGTCGGTCACCATACCCGTGTAGATGTAGGTAGCCGCTTCGCGATTGATCTTGAGCTCATCGCGGAAGGTGTAATAAAATTCTGCGATCATCTCGCAAGAAGAGGACTTTTCTTCCTCTACCCAAGAGATCTCGGTGTAGGGGCGATTGTCGATGTGGTGGTCGATGCGAACCACCTCGCGGCAGAGCGCGTATTTGGGGTTGGAAATGCGATCGGCGGTTGCGGTGTCAATAACGATGCCCAGTGCCGTTGCATAGTAGTCGTCGCTCACGGGCTCGTCCTCGTCGCCGAGGAAGGAGACGTAGTCCGAGTAGTCGGCGTTGAGGAGAAGAATCTCTTTTTCGGGGTAGGTCAGGCGCAGAATTTCGCGCAAGCCCTTGGTCGAGCCAACAGCGTCGCCGTCGGGGCGCTTGTGGCGAAAGATGATGATGCGGTCGTATTCCTTGATCTTGTCCAGAATACGTCTCATGTTTTCGATGTTCATTGATTTGCGCCTCCAATCGCTTTGAGATCCTCAAGCAGAGCCATTGCCTCGTCTCTATCCTTGAGCGTTGCACCGCTTGCCTTGGCGTGTCCGCCGCCACCGTATTTTTTGGCAACGGGGTTGATGTTGTGCATGCTGGAGCGAATTTCGCAAAGCACGCCCTCGTCGGTCTCGGTAAAGTTGACCCAAATGTCAATGCCGCGAATTTCGCCCATTACGTTTACCATGCCGCGCGAGAGGGTAAAGTTGTCGGCACCGTAAGAGGCAGCCTCTTCCTTGGTGGTGTAGATGTATGCCACGCCCGCGTCGGTTAGCTGAATTTTGAGCACATACTTTGCGCGCAGCTGAATAAAGGAAAAATCATCGGCATACAGATTGCGGTAGATGTCGTCGGTGCGGAAGCCCTGCTCCATCAAAAAAGCCGCGCAACGGAAGGTTTGAGGGCTGACAGAGTCGTAGCGGAAACGCCCCGAGTCGGTGATCATACCCGTGTAAATTGCTTTTGCAGCATCCGAGGGGACTGTCAGGTCGCACTCCATAGCAAATGCGGCGATCAAACCGCAGCAGCTCTCATAAGAGGTGTCGGTCACCTCGATCTGGGCGATCTCCTCACAAAAAATGTGGTGGTCAATGCGAACGGTCTTTTCTGCCAGTTTGTAACGCTCGTCGCAAATCAAAGCCGCGGCAGAGGTGTCAAGAATAATGGCAAGCGCACCCTCATAAAGCTCGTCCGCTACCTCATCGGGAGTAAAGCCCATAAAAGCATAGCGCGCCGAGGTGTCACCCACACAGAGAATTTCCTTTTGGGGGAAGTTTGCCTTTAGAATGCCGCAAAGACCGAGCTGGCTGCCAAGAGCATCACCGTCGGGATTTTTGTGTCTGTGAATGATAATACGGTTATATTCGCGAATTGCTGCAATGACCTTTTCAAACATCGTTGTTTTCTCTCTTTCTCTCTTTAAAATAATCCTTGTACTTGACCTGCAGGGAGCTATCGGGGAAGAGATATTTATGCAGGGCGATAAAATAGTCGTCGGTCATACTTGCAATGTAGTCCACAACGATCTGGTTGGGCTCGGTTGCCTCGTAGGGAACCTCTCTCTTGTAATAGGTGCGGTTGAGAACGTTGATATGGTGACGCCAAATGGGGGAATATTTGTTTTCTTGCTTCAGATCCTCAAGCAGCTGCTCGTAGATCTCTGCCATCATCGGCTTGACCGAGGTATCCAATTTGGCAAGAGATGCCGCGTTGTTATAGATGAGGCGATAGTTCTCAATGCGTGCCTTTTGCAATGCCTTAAAATGCTTTTCGTCCAGCTTGATGTAGGGCTTGCCGTAGCTGTTTTCAATGACGTTAACGCAAAGGTTGTTGATGATCTCGGCGTTGATCGAGCCGATCTCGTCGTCCATAAACAAGCTTTCGTCCACCACCTTTGTGCGTGCCGCGTCCTGACGGTCCTTGCCAAGATAGGAGATGATATCCGAAAGGCGCACAACGCAGCCTTCAAGGGTATCGGGCATAATAGACTTGGCATAGGCAAGATCGGTGTAGCAACGCTCCATGCTGCGGTCAAATTCTGCAAAGCTCTTCATCGGACGGGGGAGATACTCCTCGCATTCGATCTCACCGTTGTGCGTTGCAATGCCGTTGAGCGTTTGCAGGCTGATGTTGAGCGGATAGATGTTGTCAAGCACGCGTACCGATTGCAAATTGTGGAAGAAATAACGCCCCGTGTGGTTGTGGTAAAGCTCGCAAAGGTAGGTCTCACCCGTGTGTGCAAAGGGGGGGTGTCCAATGTCGTGTCCAAGCGCGATCGCCTCGATCAGGTCAAGATTGAGGTGCAGAGCGGCACCAATGGTGCGCGCGATGCGCGAGACGAGCTGAACGTGCAGACTGCGGCGGGTGATGTCGTCGTTTTTGTAGAGCGAGAATACCTGCGTTTTGTCGGTGTAACGATTGTAAAAGGGGCAGTGCAGGATCTTATCAATATCGTGAACAAAGGTCGGGCGCCAAATGGTGGCAACGTCTTTTGCAAGATCAATGCGTCTGAGAACTTGCCCGTCATCAAAAGCCATAGGCGACTGGATAGCGCCCTGTCTCGCCTTTTGGATCTGTTCTGCTATCTCGCGGGAAAGAACTTCATATTTTGGCATAATGCTACCTCCTTTTTTGGTATATTGTTATCCCAAGAATGCTTGGGTAACATATTATTATATCATATTTCACCCCAATTTGTAAAGAGTTTTTGGGATAAATGAAGAGGAATTTTTTGCGCGACAGAAAAGCAAAAGAAACAAAGAAGCCGAAAAGCCCATAAAACGAGCAAAAAAGGAGCCAAAAAAGAAAAGCAAAAAAAAATAAAAAATTTTTTGAAAAAAGGCTTGACAAACAAAAAGCGTTGTGCTATAATATACAAGTCGCTGGCAAGCGTATGGGAGCATAGCTCAGTTGGGAGAGCATCTGCCTTACAAGCAGGAGGTCATAGGTTCGAGCCCTATTGTTCCCACCATAGTGGCCCGGTAGCTCAGTTGGTTAGAGCGCCAGCCTGTCACGCTGGAGGTCGTGGGTTCGAGCCCCATCCGGGTCGCCACTATACAACAGCCCTTGCCTCGCCTCTGTAGCTCAGTTGGTAGAGCAGGGGACTGAAAATCCCCGTGTCGTTGGTTCGATTCCGACCGGAGGCACCATTTCCGCGGATTTAGCTCATTTGGTAGAGCGCCACCTTGCCAAGGTGGAGGTGGCGGGTTCGAGCCCCGTAATCCGCTCCAAACAACGAAGCCACGAACGATCGTGGCTTTGTTAATATCACGGCGCCATAGCCAAGCGGTAAGGCACGGGTCTGCAAAACCCTTAACCCCCGGTTCAAATCCGGGTGGCGCCTCCAGAAAATTCCGAAAGCGAATGCTTTCGGAATTTTTTTATCCAAGCCGCAGGCTTGGCATATCATCGCCGCGCGAAGTGCGGTGCATATCATCAGC